>CAJYBQ010000154.1 GCA_913064755.1 uncultured Alphaproteobacteria bacterium | reverse complement strand
AGTTGATGACCAGAACGCGGCTGCCATCCTTGCCGACCAGGATCAGGTCGGGCCCGGAACGCACGAATTCGGCCGTGAGCAGCAGCAGCCCCTGGTCGATGACCAGGCTGTTCTGTCCCGTCGCATCAATGACTGAAACGAAGTCGGGTGTCGCACCGCCATCACCGATCGGCGGAAAATCGTTCTTGGACATGATCCACTACTCCACTGGAGACCCCGACCCCTCCAGTCAATGCATTTTCAGGTTAATCAGTTCCCAACGCGGTATTCGCCTTCACCTTCGGTAAAGCCGCACTGATCGACCACGGTTGACTGCTGCACAGGCTCGGAATTCTCGACCGCCCCTCGGTCAAGACGCCCGAGCGTGTTCAGCACCCGGTAGGCTGCGACTTCTGAATCGAAGACCGCATTCACGAAATTGATGCAGGCGTTGTAGAGCTGGCTCTGCGCATCCAGCACGTTGATCGCCGTTTCCTTGCCCGCTTCGCGCAGTTCCAGACGCGAGGCGAATACCTCGGCAGCGATGTTCATGGCGTTGCGCAGCAGGTCCGCCCGCTCGTTGGCCACTTCCATCTGGTGCCACGATGTTTCCATCAGTTCGATGGTCTTGCGCGTCACGTTGCGCCCGTTCTGGATCGCCTCCTGGTAACGCGCACCGGCCGCCGCGCTGTTGGCCGGCGTCAGCATGCCGTCGAAGAATACCCAGCGGGCTTCCAGCTTGATCGAATAGTCGTGCCGCACATCCTCGACACCAGACAGGTTGTTCTCGATATTTGCCCGGCCGACCAGGTCCACCGACGGCCAGTAGGTGGACTCGGCCCGCCCACGCTCATGCTGGGCGGATTCGATCTGTGCCTCGGCGATCTGGATCACCGGGTTGCCGTTGCGGATCAGGCTGATGCCCTCTTCCTTGGTGGCGGGCAACGACGCCGCGATCGGCGTGACCGCCATCATGTCGTCCAGGGACGGCGCATGGCCGAAGACCTGCACGTAGTTCGAGATCGTGTCCTTCAGCGCCCCCTGGAAGGCAACGCTCTGCTCCCGCGCGATCTGCAGGCGGCTCTTGGCCTCCAGCACGTCGACCGCGATCCCGGAGCCGCGCTGCACACGCTCGTCTTCCAGCTGCAACTGGTCCTGGATGGCGCGCTCGTTGCCCCGGTTCAGACGCACCAGTTCCCGGTTGCGCAGCACGTTCAGGTAGGTGGTGACGGCTTCCAGCAGGACGTTCTGGGTGATGGCTGTCAGCGTTTCCTGCGACGCACGGGTCAGCGCCTTGGCGCTGCTGACACCCGACTGCGTACCCAGGCCATTGAAGAGGTTCTGGCGCGCTTCCAGGGTGGCATTGGTGGCAAAGAACTGCTGATTGTCCTGCCCGGCCGCCCGTGTCGCCAGCGAATCGGTGTGTTCGTAACCGGCCCCGGCGGTACCGGTCAGCGTCGGCAGGAAGCCCGCGCTCTCGCGGCGAATGCCTTCCTGGCTCGCGACCACGGCGCTGCGTGCGGCCTTGATCTGTGGATGGTCGTCCACAAGCCCGCGGACTTCACCACTCAGAGATTCGGCGCCCGCACTGGCAAGCGGCAATATCGCCACCGATAGGGCAACACCCGCCATTGTCCGTGCAACACCTGTCAGCGCCCGCGCAAAGCCGCCCCTCGTGCCGATCAGCATGATCAATACCCCATCTTGTATGGCCGAATCCCTGCAGGCCCGCCACGGCAGGCCGAAGCAGGCATTTGGCGCAGACTACTGCGAATCAAAGCAAATTCACAAGCAACCCGCACCGCGCGCGGCAAGTTGAGATGGATACTGAAGCAATTCGACCACATGGCAGAACTAATGCACTTCGCCTGCCCCACCGTAAATGACCGCGGTCACGAACCATCACGACGAGAAATTGCATGGCAAACAACACAATACACGCCAGGTCGCCTGGCCTGACGGCAGCCCGGCAGCAGTCGGTACCGGCGATCAAGCGGCATGCTTGCGGCCCTGAAACGCGATTGGCAGGGCCGCATGCACGACCCTGCCAATCTCGAGACGCCGGCCCCGCCCGGTTGCGCCGGGTCGGGCCAGGTATTGCCGATTCGGTTATTCCGTCGCGATCTGGCGCCGGGCCTCTTCCAGCAGTTCGGTCATCTGCCGACGCAGACGATGTTCGGAAATGTCGAGGCCCTTGGCGTCGATGTCGCCCTTCACCTTGCGATAGACGTCTTCATCGCCCGGCTCCTCGAAGTCGGAGGCAATGACCTCGCGGGCATAGGCCTCGGCGTCGGCACCGGACATGCCCATCTGCTCCGCCAGCCAGAGCCCCAGCATCTTGTTGCGACGCGCGGTTGCCTTGAATTCCTTCTCACTGTCCAGCGCGAACTTGCCCTCGGCAGCGTTCTTGCGTTCGTCGAATCCGGCCATGTCTGCCCCCGTCTGAATGTTGCCGCCCCACCTAGGGCGGATTACGTTGCATCACCACATAGTCCGGGACCATGACAGGTTCAACTCGGCGTGCAAGGCAACACGCGCGGCGCGGCATTTCGCGCGCACCCGAATCCCGTCCGCCTGGGCGATTGCGGATCACGCGGGGTTTCTATATGTTCCCGCGGCTTCAGGGTAGCCCCAACGCCGGTTCGGCCGCCACCAATTCGGGAAAGCGCTCATAAAGATGGCCCGCCGCAGAAAACTCTCTGAGAGCAAGGCAAAGATCCTTTTCGAAGGCCCGGAGCCTGGCACCATCGTGCAGTACTTCAAGGATGACGCAACCGCGTTCAACGCCCAGAAGAAGGGCGAGATCACGGGCAAGGGCGTGCTGAACAACCGCATCTCGGAATACCTGATGACGCGGTTGTCGGAAATCGGCGTGCCGACGCATTTCATCCGCCGCCTGAACATGCGCGAGCAACTGGTGCGCGAAGTCGAGATCGTGCCGCTGGAAGTCATTGTCCGCAATGTCGCCGCCGGGTCGTTCTCCGAACGCTTCAAGATGGAAGAAGGCACGGCCCTGCCGCGTTCCATCATCGAATTCTGCTTCAAGAACGACGAGATGGGTGATCCCTTCGTCACCGAGGAGCACATCACCGCCTTCGGCTGGGCCACTCCGCAGGAAATCGACGACATCATGGCACAGACCATCAGGATCAACGACTTCCTGACCGGCCTGTTCCTGGGTATCGGCATCCGCCTGGTCGACTTCAAGATCGAGTTCGGGCGGGTCTGGGAAGGCGAGATGATGCGCATCATCCTCGCCGACGAGATCAGCCCCGACAGCTGCCGCCTCTGGGACGCCGGCACGAACGAGAAGATGGACAAGGACCGGTTCCGCCGCGACATGGGCGGGATCGAGGAAGCATACCAGGAAGTCGCACGTCGACTGGGCGTGATGCCGGAGAACCAGGCGGAGTTCAACGGACCGAAGCTGGTCCACTGAAACCTGCCCGCGTCGCCGGATGCACCGGCCGCGCGTGAGCACGGAACGTTTTCTTAGAGACAGGATGAGGGGCCGATGCAGGCACGGGTTTTCGTCACACTGAAGAACGGGGTGCTCGACCCCCAGGGCAAGGCCATCGAGAACGCGTTGCGCGGTCTCGGCCACGAAGGCGTCGAGAAGGTCCGGCAGGGCAAGATGTTCGAGATCGAACTGGCGGACACGGACGCGGACAGCGCCCGCGAACGCCTGCAGGTCATGTGTGAACGGCTGCTGGCCAATACCGTCATCGAGAACTACCGCATCGAGATCGGTGGCCAGGACGCGTCATGAAGGCAGCAGTCATCGTCTTTCCCGGCAGCAACTGCGATCGGGACGTCGCTGTGGCGCTGCACCAGGCATCCGGCACCGCCCCCGCCATGATCTGGCACGGGGACAGCACGCTGCCCGACCTTGACCTCGTGGTCCTGCCGGGTGGCTTTTCCTACGGCGACTACCTGCGGGTCGGTGCCATCGCGGCATTGAGCCCGATCATGCAGGCCGTGCGCCGGCATGCCGAGCGTGGCGGTGCGGTCTTCGCGGTCTGCAACGGTTTCCAGATGGCCTGCGAGGCGGGCCTGCTGCCCGGCGCACTGATGAGCAACGCGGCGGGGAAATACGTCTGCCGCCATGTGGCCATGCGGGTCGAGAACACGGACAGCCCCTTCACCGGCGGCTATGATGCAGGCCAGCGGATTTCCATTCCCGTCGCCCATCATGACGGGAACTATTTCGCCGACGACGCGACGCTGGACCGGCTGGAGGGCGAGGGCCTGGTGGCGTTCCGCTACGACAATGACAATCCCAACGGGTCCTGCCGCGACATCGCCGGCATCCTGTCCGACAACCGCCGCGTCCTGGGCATGATGCCCCATCCCGAACGGGCCGCGGATGCCGCGCTTGGCGGTACCGACGGTGCGGCCATGTTCACATCGATGGTGGAGACGCTGTCATGAGCACCGAGCCCAACGAGATCGAGATCACGCCGGAGATCGTGGCGGAACACGGTCTGACCACGGACGAGTACGGTCGCATCCTCAATGCCATGGGTCGCACCCCGAACCGGACCGAACTGGGCATCTTTTCCGTGATGTGGTCGGAGCATTGTTCCTACAAGTCGTCACGGGTCTGGCTGAAGACCCTGCCGACGGAAGCCCCCTGGGTGATCTGCGGCCCCGGCGAGAACGCCGGCATCATCGACATCGGCGACGGCGACGCTGCCATCTTCAAGATGGAAAGCCACAATCACCCGTCGTTCATCGAACCCTACCAGGGTGCCGCGACCGGCGTCGGCGGCATCATGCGCGACGTCTTCACCATGGGCGCGCGGCCGGTGGCGAACATGAACGCGCTGCGGTTCGGCAGTCCCGATCACCACAAGACCAGGCAGCTGGTCAATGGCGTCGTGGCCGGCATCGGCGGCTATGGCAACTGCATGGGCGTTCCGACGGTGGGCGGCGAGGTCAATTTCGACCCGGCCTACAATGGCAACATCCTGGTCAATGCCATGTGTGTCGGCTTGGCGAAGACCGACCGCATCTTCTATTCGGCCGCGGCGGGCATCGGCAATCCCGTGGTCTACGTCGGGGCCCGTACCGGGCGCGACGGCATTCACGGTGCCACCCTGGCATCCGCCGAGTTCGATGATCAGTCCGAGGAGAAGCGCCCCACGGTCCAGGTCGGTGACCCCTTCACCGAGAAGCTGCTGCTGGAAGCCTGCCTTGAGCTGATGGCCACCGATGCCATCGTCGCGATCCAGGACATGGGCGCGGCCGGACTGACCTGCTCATCCGTCGAGATGGCGGACAAGGGTGGCGTCGGGCTGGAACTGGACCTGGACAAGGTGCCCCAGCGCGAAACGGGCATGAGCGCCTACGAGATCATGCTCTCCGAGAGCCAGGAACGCATGCTGATGGTGCTGGAGCCCGGGCGCGAGGACCTGGCGCGACAGATCTTCGCCAAGTGGGGCGTCGAGTTCGCCATTGTCGGCCACCTGACGGATACCGGTCGCTTCACCCTGAAGCAGGGCGGCAAGGTTGTCGGTGACATCCCCGTGCGCCCGCTCGTCGACGATGCACCAAGCTATGAACGCCCGTGGGAGCCGACGGCACCACGCCCGGCGCTGGCGGCGGCCGATGCTCCGGCACCGAACGACATGGGCGATGCGCTGCTGCAGCTTGTCGGGGGCTTCGATGGCTGTTCCAGGCGCTGGATCTGGGAACAGTACGATCACATGGTCATGGCCGACACCATCGCCTGGCCGGGCGGTGACGCGGCGCTGGTGCGGGTGCACGGCACGAAGAAGGCCCTGGCCATCTCCACCGACGTGACCCCGCGATACTGCTTTGCCGACCCGGTCGAGGGCGGACGACAGGCCGTGGCCGAGTGCTGGCGCAACATCACGGCGGTAGGCGCGACGCCGCTGGCGGTGACCGATTGCCTGAATTTCGGCAACCCCGAACGACCGGAGATCATGGGCCAGCTCGTCGGCTGCATCGAAGGCATGGGAGAGGCCTGCACGGCGCTGCAGTTCCCGGTCATTTCCGGCAATGTCTCGCTGTACAATGAAACCAACGGTGTCGGCATCCTGCCCACCCCCGCCATTGGTGGCGTCGGCCTGCTGAAGGACGCCGACCAGCGGACCGGCATGGCATTCCAGGCCGAGGGCGAAAGCATTGTCCTGCTGGGCGAGACCCGGGGCCACCTGGGCCAGAGCCTCTACCTGCGCGACGTCCTTGGCCGCGTGGAGGGACCGCCCCCGCCGGTTGACCTGGCGCGGGAACGGCGCACCGGCGACATCGTGCGCGGCATGATCCGCAGCAAGCTGGCCACCGCCTGTCACGACCTGTCCGACGGCGGGCTTGCCGTGGCACTGGCCGAAATGGCGATTGCCGGCGGCATCGGCGCCACCATCGATCTGCCGGGTACGGATATCGCCCCGCATGCTTTCCTGTTCGGCGAAGATCAGGCACGATACCTGGTCACGACGACACAGCCCGAAGTCATCCAGTCGATGGCCGAGGCGAGTGGCGTTCCGGCGACCGTGCTGGGCCGGACCGGTGGAACCGAGTTGACTGTGAACAAGTGCCTGACCATATCGGTCGAGGTGCTGAGGGACCGGCACGAACGTACCCTGCCGGAACACATGGCGGGGTCCTGACCGGCACCTGGTGCCGGGCGGAGAATCTGATGCAGCGTTACTGGATGGAGAACTGACATGGCAATGGACCCGGGCGAAATCGAAGCCATGATCCGCGATGCGCTGCCCGATGCCGAGGTAACGATCACCGACCTCGCGGGGGATGGCGACCATTACGCGGCCCACGTCGTGTCCGCCGCATTCGCCGGTAAATCCCGCGTGCAACAGCATCAACTGGTCTACAAGGCCCTGCGTGGCCGGATGGGGGAGGAACTCCATGCCCTTGCCCTGCAGACATCGGCCCCCACTTGATCTGACTGAACAGCGCCCCGTAATCACTGTCCGAAAAGGTTTGCAGCCATGTCCGAAACCACCGATCGCATCGACGCCGAAGTGAAATCCAACGAAGTCGTCCTGTTCATGAAGGGCACGCCGGTCTTCCCGCAGTGCGGCTTCTCTGCCGCAACGGTTCAGATCCTCAGCTACTTCGGCGTCAAGTTCAGCTCCGTGAACGTGCTGGAAGATGCCGACATCCGCCAGGGCATCAAGGAATATTCCGACTGGCCGACAATCCCGCAGCTCTACGTGAAGGGCGAATTCGTCGGCGGCTGCGATATCGTGCGCGAGATGGCCGAGTCCGGGGAACTGCCGCAGCTGTTCCGGGAAAAGGGCGTCGCCTTCAACGAAGCGGCCTGACAGACCTGATCCATCCTTTGGACGGACACTGAAGCAGCCCACCCGCAACCGGAACAGCGGGTGGGTTCCCGTGTTGGCGGCCCGGCAGGGCCTGTCCCCAGGCGGCTTCCACGTCCGGAATGCACTGGGGCGCATGCG
>CAJYBQ010000153.1 GCA_913064755.1 uncultured Alphaproteobacteria bacterium | reverse complement strand
TGGGCCGCTCCCCCGGCTCAGGCGCGGACGTGGCGCCGAAAGTGCACACAGCCGCCGGTGCGGCACTCGTTCCTCCCTTCCGCTCAGGGAGGAAGTGCATCAGACCGCCGCAAAATCGGCCAGGTTCGTGCGGGTGGCCAGCGGCGACCGTGATCGATGGTGATACTATCGAAATCTCAGGTGATCGGGTGCGGCTGCACGGTATCGACGCTCCAGAAACCCACCAAGGCTGCCTCTTACCCTCTGGCCAAGCTTATCGGTGCGGCGAAGATGCAAAGGTGGTCCTGGAGACGATCATCAGTGGCGCGAGAGTCGCTTGCCAGGTTCTGGACAAAGATCGCTATCAGCGTTCGATTGGGCGTTGTTTTGCGGGCCAGCTCGATATTGGAGAAGAGATGGTCAAGCGCGGTTTCGCGTTGGCTTATCGTCGTTATTCAACTGATTACGTCCTTGCCGAGATCGATGCCCGAAACAACGGTGCCGGTATATGGAGTTCACGGTTCACACCGCCCTGGGATTTTCGGGCCGGCAAGCGCTTACAAGTGGCAGGTAGCAGCCGCCCAACGCCGAATGACGCTCAGCCAGATGATCAGGACCAGGAAAACGGCGGAGACGGGTTGGCAAAGGTCGCTAGAGTAGCGGCTGCGCTCTCTGTGCTGGATCCGAATTTGGGAATACTGGCTACGGTACTAAGTGTTATCGACAAGCTTCCGGCCGACAATTCACCTCCGCAACAATCTCAGCAATATGTCCGGGTACCGCCAACTATCGCTGATTTCGGTGCACTCATATTGTCGTGTTTTCACCATACTGGGCGGTTCTATTCGGTGGATGTCGCACAGCGGCCATGGGAGCGTGGCCACCAGTACGGAGCTGAAGATTCTGCGGTACTTCGCATCCGGTGGTTCGGCAGGGTCATGAATAAGCAGTACGAGTTGTTGGTTGCCACGCTGTCACGCCCCGGCGGGATCCGTGTCGTACCAATTGCTCACAACAGCTTCTTCCCTCCAAACCAGAATTGCGGCCTGAACGACTGGACGCCGGCGATCTTGCCAGTTGATACCGATTGACGGCCGGGTTGATGTGGAGCCGGAAAGTCTCCGGGCGGCAAGCCAAGATGGCTATGTCTCAAGGCTCAAAGACGGAGAGAACCGCCCCGGCATGGCCTGCGACGTCAGCATCGAGCTGCCCCCATTCACCAAGCCATTCTCTGTAACTACAGGCGAGGAACCGGACGTCGTCGTCGGCGACTGCCTTCCCAAACCTGATAATCTCGTCGCGATGCAACTGCAGCTTCTCAGGAACAATTGCCCTGTCGCCGCGCTTTGCAGGCTCGGCAAAGAGGTAGAGAAGCACTGGCGCCCTGCCCCGTCGACCGCCTTCGGTCACCAGCCCAAATGCGTGCTTCACGAGTTGCGCGGCATCGAGATGAGCGAACTGCTCCACACCGGAACGCAAACGGTCCCGCATTGCCTCGAAGCCCCGCATGTTGCTGCCCCAGACAGGCCGGTCGTAGGCTTCAGACAGCTTGACTGTCTTTGCATCCCTGAACGGCTCGAAGCGCTTGCTCTCGATGCCGATGAGGGTAGTTGGCGTCTGGACGACAGCATCGAGCCAGGGATGCCTTCCCCCCCGCCACGGAAACCTCGCACAGAACTCGACATCGACCATCTCAGGCGTACCGGAATGCGCCAGGCCCGGGAATGGCGGCAGTCGCTCCGGGCGTTCGATGAACCAGCCGAAGCAGTTGACCGCAAGTGCCGCGGAACTTTCCGGGCTCGAGAACTTGCCTGATTCAATCTCCTTGCCACCAGCTTTCGCCAGCCTGGCGATGACCCGGTCGACTGGTACACCGGGAAGGAACTGCGGAATGCTCATCGTATGTACCTCACCAAACGTGCCATACGGCCCGGGCAAAGACCCAAGATGCCTGGGGCAGCCGGTCGCTTGTGCGTGACCTTATTCTGAAGCCATCGTCATTCATCCCCCAGGATCCACCTATTACGCAGCCCTGTGTCTTCCGCGATCCGACGCGCCCGTTCGATCTCCCAGGGGCTTGCAGGGTGGTTGATATGCCATTGCCACACGATGGATAGCGGCAGGCGTATGTCAGCCCCATAGGTCGACGACATGTAGAGCATTGCACGCGCCAGCGTGCCGCGGGTCGAGCCAGCCGGTGGCTCGGCGATCTTGCCGGTCAGTGCACGGCCCATCTCGAAATCGCAGGCCCCGTAGATGCGCTCCTCGCCGAGGACTTCGCCATAGGGATAGTTCGACCGATCCCCGTTCACCTCGCCAGATGACGGGAACAGGTTGTTCGGATCATTGTGCGCCAGCGTGAACTCGGCGTTCACACGCTGACAGCAATCTCTGCCCGACCGGCCGTCGCATTCCGGAAAGGCTTCTTCCTTCAGGATCCAGCAGGCACGGGTCTGGCCAAACCAGCTTGCAGGGACAACATGCTCCCACTCGACCCGGTCACTGCGAGCGTCATTTTTCCTGGCCGTGAGCCCACAGGCTTCGCGGTCAACGTTGCCGCCTGATGCCGTGGTCCGCTCATAGGGGCAGCCGCAGTAGATCGTCTCCAGGTGACCGATGCTTTCGTGGAGATCAGCCAGGTATTTCTTGGCCGCCTGGAACGTGCGTGGCGGCTCCTGGGCCGCAGCTGGCATCCAGATCAGGGCAGCAAGCAAAGCGAAAGTGATCAATCGCAGCATGACCGTCTGTTCCCTATGAGCGTCACATGCCCCTGCCCGCCAATCCATGCAGTCGATCGGCGGTTCAGGCGCAGGGGTCAGACAGGGATTGTAGCGATATGGCGTGGGTCATGTCCCCCAGCCTCTTGCGAGGTACTTCCGTTCCACGTCATCGGGCAGGACCGCGCGTGCCTTCTCCAGTGACGCCCTGTTGCGGTCTAGAACCCCCTGGAGGGTTCGCCGCGCAGTCTTGTTCATCTTGGTCTCGGACATGTATTCGGCCATTGAGTCAATGTCCTCGCGGATGGCCTGCTTCGCCCTGAGCAACCGCTCCCAGCGCTCCTTGTCCTCCTTCGTCATCGGGCCGGCATAGCGAACCTCGCCCGTATTCATGTCGATCAGGACATCGTCCGGGTGTGGCAGCGGTTCAGTATCCACGATGCCGTGGCGTTCGCGGTACTCCAGTTCCCGCTCCCAGCCGGTCTTGTAGTCGATGGCGATCTGCAGGAACGCTTCCTGCCGCTCTCGCCGGAACCGCTCCGTGGACGTCAGCATCTCGGTGAACAGCTTCTGCGCCCGGTTGTTGCCCTTGGCCGCATTCACCGCCATTGCCCGCACCACCGCCTGCGCCATCGGCACATCCACGTGCCGATCACCGTCCCGCACCCGGATCGTCCGGTAGGACTCCTCCAGCACGATCTCCTGCAGCCGCTCATGGTTGACTGTCGGCTTGTGGTTCTTCGAGCCCCTCGGACGTCCCCGCGGATTGCCCGACTGCCCCTTGACGAACCGCGTCTTCACCGGGGGCTTGCCATAGCCGACCTCGTAGGCGCTGTCGGACCCAGGCCTGACCGCAGGCAATCGTGCATCCCCGATGCTGGCTTCATGTGCCTTCCCGGTCCCGGGTGTCCGCCCCACCATCAGGCGGCTTCCCGTTCGGGTGAATGCTCCAGCCCACAGACCAGCTGGATGGCATCATCCTTCGCATATGTCTCCCAGCGCCGGATGATCCGGTCGCAGTAGACCGGATCAAGCTCACAGAGGAACCCGCGCCGCCCGGTCCGGTGCGCCGCGATCAGGGTGGAGCCAGAGCCGCCGAAGATATCCAGCACGATGTCACCACGGTGCGAGACATCCCTGATCGCATCCACGATCATCTGTACCGGCTTCACCGTCGGATGCAGCGCCAGTTCCTCCATGCGTCCTGCCTTCATGGTGTTGACGCCCCGGTACTCCCAGACATTCGTCCGGTAGCGACCATGCTGGCCCAGCTTGAAGGCGTTCACATGCGGGGCCGTGCCATGCTTGAAGACGAACACCAGCTCATGCCGCGAGCGGTAGAAGGTTCCCATGCCGCCATTGTCCTTGGCCCAGACCACCAGGTTCTTCAGTTCGTCATAGACCGTGTTGCCCGCCTGCAGCATCTCCGCCATGTGGCGCCAGTCCATGCAGACGTAGTGGATTGACCCGTCCATCGCGTGATCCGCCATGTTGCGGAAGGCACCCTCGAGGAAGCTGGCAAACTGGGAAGAGGTCATCTCGCCTGACGCCATGGCGAACTCCCGGTGCCGTACCTTGCCCAACCCACTGACGTGGCCATTGATGGCCACGTTGTAGGGCGGGTCGGTAAAGACCATCCGGGCCTGCTCCCCGCCCAGCAGTTGGTCGACCACCGCCGGGTCCAGCGCATCACCGCAGACCAGGCGGTGCGGACCCAGCTGCCAGACATCACCAACCTTGCAGACCGGCTCACCCTCCACCAGGGGCGGCAGGGCATCAGCTTCCGGCTCCCCGTCCTCCTGGGGCTCCAGCCCGTCCACCAGGCTGTCGATCTCGGGGATGGTGAACCCCGTCACGCCCACATCGAAGTCCAGGTCCTGCAACTCCAGCAACTCACCCAGTTCCTTCGCCAGCAGGTCCTCGTCCCAACCCGCGTTCAGCGCCAGCTTGTTGTCCGCCAGAACATAGGCCCGCTTCTGGGCCTGGCTCATGTGCTCGACGCCAACACAAGGCACCGTCGCCAGACCCAACAGCTTCGCCGCCTCCACCCGGCCATGCCCGGCCAGGATGCTGCCCGCATCATCGATGATCACCGGGTTGGTGAAGCCAAAGGTCTCGATGCTGTCGGCGATCTGGCGCACCTGCTTGCCAGAGTGTGTCCGCGCGTTGCGGATCCAGGGCCGGAGGGTCTCAGGGGCGCGGTGTTCAATGGAGAGATCGTGCATGGGGATACCTTCATCCGTGAATGATGTTCCCATTATGTTCTAAATGATGAAGATTCGCCACCTGAACGCGCACAAGACCGAACGAAAGTTGTGCACAAGTCGGCTTGCCGCCGGAGCCACCTGCACAGACGACAGGCTGTGTTTACCGCCGGTGGCAGACCGGCGCAGGATCCCTGATCAGCTGGCAACGCTTCCCTGAAACACGGAAAATGTTCCCTGATGCGGTTCCACAAATTCCCTGTTCCCGTTAACAGGGAAATCGCCCCAAAACCCGCGAAACCGCTGGGCTACAGCCCCGTGGAAATGAACATCCAGGCCCGGAACCAGCAATATTCCCTGTTAATTCCCTGTAAATGGCCCGGCGCGATGCAAGAGACCGGTTCGCCGGAGACTGCGCACACCACCATTCCTTCCCTTCACGCCTGTTTCGCCAAGCGCGGCCGCCGCGACGGAGACGCGAACAGTCGCCGGGCCCCGTTCGCGATTGCCGAGATCAGCGTCCGATCACTCAGAGAGCGGCGCTGGGGCGGGCCTTGATGCGGGTGTACCAGTCCGTCGCCGCGGCCAGTTCTTCCGGGATGCGCTGCTTGATGACCCGGGCGAAATCCACGAAGACGAAGGCCGTGATGTCGGCGTAGGTGAAGCTGTCGCCGGTCAGGAACTGCTTGCCCTGCAATTGCCCGTCCAGCAGCTCGAAGAACAGCTTGACCCGCGCGACGCCACGGGTGGCGAGTTCAGGAATCTGCTCGAAGTTCGCAGGCCCGGGCAAGGCGCGCCCCTTCATCGCGGGATTGCTGTTGCGCAGGGTTTCCGCCACCGGCATGCCGCCCTGCGCCTCCGCGATCGAACTCCACATCATGATCTGCGCCTTTTCGGACGGCGTGGTCCCCATCAGCGGCTTGTCGGGGAACCGGGCGTCCAGGTAGGTGGAAATAGCGCTGTTCTCGGTCAGGGTGTCGCCCTCGTCGGTGATCAGCACCGGAACTGTGGCACGGGGATTGACCGCCAGAAACGCGTCGGAAAGCTGCTCACGGTCCGCGATGCTGACCTGTCGGGTTTCGATTTCCAGCCCCTTCTCGGCGATGAACATGCGGGCTCGGCGCGGGCTTGGGGCGGTTGCACAATCATAGAAAAGCATCGGTCACTCCGGTTCATCATGGGTTGGACATGCATCATCGTAGCCTTGCGCCGCAGTCCGATGGAACCGGCCCGCGCGCATGGGCCACCTGTTCACGGACCCGGGCAGGCGGCGATCATCGCGGGTGTCAGCCGGTAGGCGCGCGAGGAAGACCGGTTGCTGGCGGACATGACGCCCAGGACCTTCGGGCCATCGGCCGATTCGATCATGATCGGTGCGCCGGACGCGCCCGGCCTGACGGGGCAGCCGATATGGATTCGCCCGCCCTTCGCCAGCTTCCATCCCTGGCAATCGTGCATCTGCAGCACATGCGCGCGGGGACTGGGCTACCCCGCCACCCCGAACGGACCGCCGGCCACGCTCCGCCGCGCGACGCTTTCCACCCGTGCGACGCCCGGGTCGGCGGCATTGCAGAGCAGCGCGATATCGCGGTTCGCCACGGTGCGGAACGTGGCCTGCGGGGCCTTGTAGTGGCCAAGGTGGTCGCCCCGGTCATAGCCGCGCTGGAAGTGGACCGATTCCTCCTCCCATGCAGGCAGGCAGTGGGCGGCTGTCACGATGTGACCGCCTGTCACGACAAAGCCCGTGCAGTGCGACTTGCTGCGAAAGCCCGCGTGATTGATGCGCCCGATGGCGCCCGACGTCGCCGCCGCGATCTCCGTCGTGACGGAGGACTGGGCACGGGCACCCTGCCCCGAAACAAGAGCCATCGCCATGACGGCGACGCATGTCGATGCCAGTATCGATCCTCGGGAAAGACGGGTCAGAACACCGGGAATGATGCGCCCCTCAAAGCTTTATGGTCAGACCACCATCAACCATCAGGATGTGGCCGTTGACATAGGATGCGGCTTCGGAGGCCAGGAAGATGGCGGCGCCGGCCACTTCCTCCGGCCGGCCCCAGCGGGCGACCGCCGTCCGGCCCTCCACCATGGCAGTGAACTCGGCATCTTCCATCAGCGGGCGCTTGAACTCGGTGCCGAAATAGCCCGGACCGATGCCGTTGACGCAGATGCCTCGGGCTATGAGCCGGTCTGGAAAGGTGATGCAAAGATCGGCTTTGTCACCTCGGGCGGCTACGGGCATACGCTGGGCACATCACTGGCGATGGCGCTGGTGGACAAGGCCCACGCAGCCCCGGGATCGCAATTGCGCGTGCATGTAGTGGGCGTTGAACGCGCGGCCACGGTCATTGCTGCTTCGCCCTATGATCCCTCAGGGGCGGCAATGCGAGGATAGGGTTTCCTATCCGCTCCGAAATTTTGTGCCGGGCTGTGCATGCCCCGGCTCAATGCCTTGACATCACATTTGTGCTGAGGCCAGTTGTCGACAAACCGAGATAAAGGATTACACCATGATGAGAACCCGTGCCGCTGT
>CAJYBQ010000152.1 GCA_913064755.1 uncultured Alphaproteobacteria bacterium | reverse complement strand
CCGGGGGCGGGGCGCAGCGGGCGCTGCGGGGGGCCGGGGATGCGCCGGCGGGCGGCGGCATGGACCGGGACCACGCCGGCGGCGGGTGTGCCGACGGCGCTGTTGCCCAGCGCGCCGATCAGGTGAATGCCGGGGGCGATGGTGGAGAAGAATTCGGAAGGTCTGACGACCTCCGTCTCGATGCTCATGGGGTACGCGCTCCGCAAAGGGGAAGGTGCAGCAGACAGGTCGCCGGTCGCGGACGATCACGGACCGTCCACTGCACCCTGAGTCACGGGAAGATGCGGACCGGTCGGTGACAGGTCCGCGGCAACTACCCTGCCTCGGGAGGAACCAGTGCGTCGGGTACCGTCACACCCTGTTCGCGGTAATAGCGATAGGCACCCGGGTGCAGCGGCACGTTCATCTCGCTCAGGGCCGTCTGCAGCGTGATGACCTTCATCCAGGGGGCGGTGGCATGCACGTCGTCCAGGTTCTCGAAGCAGACCCGGACCATGTCGTAGACCAGCTGGTCGTCCATCCATTTCTGGGTCTGGATGCCGACCCAGGAGCCGATGGTTTCAACCACCTCCGTGTTCACCTGGTTCTGGTAGGCGCCGGGCGGAATCTGCCAGATCGTGCGGCCCGGGTACTTCAGTGCCGCCTTGATCAGGTCGTGGGAGAATTTCTCCTTCGGAATGCCGAGGATGCGGATGTCGCGCACGAAGGCGAACTGCTGCACCTGCGGGCTGGGGATGCTGGTCGGCACGATATAGACGTCCATCTGTCCATCGATGAACGCGACCTCTGCCGACGACCAGTCGAAGCGCATGGCCTCGTAGCCGTCGCCCGGCTCCAGCCCGGTCACCGCCTGAACCACGTCCTTCATCACCTTGGTCGCCGCGCCGGCCGGCGGGCCGAGGAAGACCTTGCGGCCCTTGATGTCGTCCAGCGTCTCGATCCCCGTGTCGGCGAAGGTGATGATCTGGTACGGGCCGAGCGGATAGTTGATCATGCCCCGAAGGTTCTTGTTCAGCTCCGCCGAGTCCTTGACCTTGGCGAACATGGCGGCCTGGTTCTGCATGTACCAGTTGATGGTCGGCGCACCGGTATAGAGGTCGACCTTCTGCTTGGCGGCATCCAGCGCGGACTTGGTGGCAGGCTTGCCCGTCGAGATCTGGATCTCGATCGGCAGGTTCTTCTGCACGACCTGCGAGAAGGCGATCATGAACTGTCCGACGGTGGTTCCCGCCGGGTTGCTGTCCATGGTCAGGAAGGTCTTGTCCTGTGCCCGGGCGGTGCCCGTCACCAGGCCCGCCTGCGCTGCCGTCGCCAGCACCAGTCCCAGGCCCGCGGCTCTAAGCAGGCCACCGGCTGGCAGCAATTGACTGAACGATCCCATCTCATCCTCCCCGGATTGTCATCACGCGGTCACGCGGATGCCGTTCGTTTCGCGAAACATCCGTCGTTCACATACATGTCGAGCGCGATATTAACTCATTCAGGTTATATTGCGAAAGAATTCGCCGCGGGAAAACCGATTACGTGGTGTGCCGAATGCATCGCAGCCATGCAATGCACCGGCACATGGTCATGAAACCGCGATGAAAAGCACCGCTTCCTTGCCAGGGAGGCGAGACAGGCGCGTCCATCGATCTAACCTGATTACATTAAATCGGGGGGACTATGCGCCCATACCCGCAGGACCCTGCTGCCGTCAGAGATCGCCGGCGGACTGCAGGGCCGCAACCACGGGCGGCGACGGCTGGGCGTCCAGAATGGCGACGATGGCATCGACCAGGCTGAGAAATTCCAGCTCCGCCCGACCCGAGTCCCAGCCCTCCCCCGCTTCCGACGCCGCGCGTTCGACCCGGGCGAGCGAATTGGCGGTCATCTGCAGCGCCAGGCGATAGCGATGCCGGGTCAGGCGTTCGGGCAGGAACGGCTTGGCCTCCAGTAGGGCTTCCAGGCCCAGCTTCAGGCCCTCGGTCCGCTCGTCCTTCTCGAACTGCTTCCAGATCGGCCGGTCGAGCCAGAGCATGCTCTGGAAGCGCAGGTAATGGGTTTCCTTCAGGTTCTGGCGCAGGTGATCCGCCAGCGGCCGGGTCATCGCCTCCGCGATGTCGCGGGATTCCAGCGGCAGTGCGCCCCTTCGCGCCCGCGCCTCGCGGATCATGGCGACCCGCGCGGCATTGATCGGCGCGGTCCGCAGTTCGAGGATCGCGGCCACCAGCCCTTCGCGGGAGCCGAAATAGTAATGGATCGCGCTTTCGTTGCGCTGGCCCGCCGCCTGGTTGATCCGGCGCAGCGAGGTATTGGAGATCCCCTCCTCCGAGAAGATGCGCTCCGCCGCCAGGATCAGGGCGCGCCGCGTATTGCCGCTCGCCCCGTCACGATCCTTCCGCGCCGACGCCGGGGCGTCATTGTCGGTGCCCATGCCACCGTCCATCCATCCGTTTCGGTCAACCGTCGCCACTTATAGCGCAAGGCAGCCGCCGGGACATCAGGATGTGGCCGGGACCGGGCCGCCCCCGTCAGATCGGGGAAACGGTGAGCTTCTTCGTCGTGCGCCTCGGCGGTTCGGGGAAGGTGTCCATCGTGGCCGACAGGATCCGGCGGGTATCGGCAGGGTCGGTGACGTCGTCGAAGCCGACGCGTTCGCCGACACGCAGGCTGGTGTTGTAGGCCTTCAGTTCGGCGGTGAAGGCCCGATGGGCCTCGGCACGTTCGGCCACGTCTTCGATGGCTTCCAGTTCCTGCTTGTAGATGATGCTCGCCGCGCCTTCCAGGCCCATGCCGCCGAACTCCGCCGTCGGCCAGGCCAGCAGGATCGCCGGATGCAGCGGCCGCGAGCCCATGATGTAATAGCCCAGGCCATAGGCCTTGCGCAGCACCACCGTCATCATCGGCACCGTGGCATTGGCCAGGGCGGACAGCAGGCGGGCGCTGTGGCGCACCAGGGCGGTCTTCTCGATCTCCGGCCCGACCATCAGGCCCGGCGTGTCGCAGAGCAGCAGCAGCGGGATGTCATAGGCATCGCAGAGCTCCACGAAGCGGGCCGACTTGGCGCAGGCCGGGCTGTCCATGGCACCGCCGAGGAACATCGGCTGATTGGCGACGACGCCGACCGTCCGGCCGTCGATCCGTGCCAGCGCCGTGACCATCGCGCGTCCCCATGCGGGTTTCAGTTCCAGCATGCTGTCGGCATCGACCATGCCTTCGACGACCTTGCGCACGTCATAGGCCCGGCGCGGGCTCTCGGGCACCATGTCGCGCAGTTTCGCCGCATCGGGGGCCGCGACCGGCGCGACGGGTCCGGAGAAGTACGACAGGTACTTGCGCGCCAGGCGACAGGCGTCGGCGGCATCCTCTGCCAGCAGGTCGATGGAACCGGCCTTCATGTGCACATCTGCCGGGCCGATTTCCTCCGGCGTCAGCTTCATGCCCAGCGCGGCCTCCACCAGCGGCGGTCCGGCCATGCCCATGGAGGCGGATTTCGTGGCGATGGCGCAATCGCTCAAACCGGCCAGGTTGGCATGCCCGGCAAAGGCGCGCCCCGGCACGATGCCGACTGTGGGCGCCAGGCCCGACAGGCGGGAGAAGGTGACGAAGGTCGTCGACATGCTCATCGACTGGACGAACATGTCGTGCGGGCGGGCACCACCACCGTCGAGCCAGCACAGCACCGGCAGGCGCTGGCGCTCGGCGTACTGGAACATGCGGCTGATCTTGCCGTGGTTCACCGCGCTCTGCGTTCCGGCGTAGACGGTATAGTCATAGGCCACGATGGCAACCGGGCGACCGTCGACCTTGCCCGTGCCCATCACCAGGCCGTCGGCCGCGCCCTGCATGCCCTTGGTCGCCGGCTTGGCCAGCCCGCCGTATTCCACGAAACTGCCGGCGTCCAGCAACTGGTCGATGCCTTCGCGCGCGGTGCAGCGCCCGCGGGCGTGCTGCTTGTCGACCGCGACCTTGCGGGCCGCATCCTGCGTCGCCGCATGGGCGTCCAGCACGGCCTGAAGGTCCGCGCGAACCCCGGTCCCCGGCGCATTCTGTTTCGATTGGTCCATCGGTATTTCCGTTCTGTCTCTGGTCATGTCGGTAGCGGCTGCCGGACCCGTGACGGCTGATCCGGGCACCCACCTCGCCAATCTGCGCCAAGTACCTTGCGGCATCCTCCCCTGGCGTCAGATCGGCGAGATGGATCTGTATTTCGGCGGCATGTTGTTTTCGCGACGCGCCGGCGCCCGCTGCAGCAGTTCGATCAGGCGACGGCGGGTGGATTCCGGCGCGATGATGTCATCGACACCCAGCCCCTCGGCGCCGCGCAGCGGACTGACGTGCGCCCGCATCTCGGCCACGATCTCGCGGCGGCGTTCGTCCGGGTCCGGCGCCCGTTCGATGTCGCGGCGATAGGCGACGTTCGCCGCCCCCTCCAGCGACATGGCGCAGATCTCCGACGTCGGCCAGGCGAGGCTGGCATCGGCATCGAAGCTGCGTCCGCCACACATGGCGATGTAGCCGAGGCCATAGCCCTTTCGCAGGACGATGGAGATGCGCGGCACCGTGGCCTGGCCCAGTTCGTAGACCATCCGTGCGCTGCGGCGGCCGAGCAGGCTCTTCTCCGCCGAGGAACCGATGGAGAAGCCCGGAACGTCGATCAGGTAGACCAGGGGGACGCCGAAAGCATCGCAGACGGCCACGAAATGGGCGATCTTCTCGCAGGCGGGGGAGGTCAGCATGCCCCCCAGCTGCATCGGCTGGTTGGCGATGATGCCCACCGGTCGCCCACCCAGGCGTGCCAGGCAGGTGACGGCATTCTTCGCATAGGTCGGCTGGATCTCGAACTGGCTGTCGGGGTCCACCAGGCGGGTGATGACCTTGCGCACGTCATAGGCCTTGCGCGTGTCTGCCGGGACCAGGTCGGCCAGCCCGGCCTGGCGCAGGTCGTCGGCCGGGGCCGGATCACCGCAAGGCAGGGGCGCACGGGCATTTGAGGGCAGCAGCCCGAGATAGCTGCGCACCGCGTCCAGTGCCTGGCCCTCGGTATCGACGCCCAGGTGGGCGAGGCCATGCGTATCGACCTGGGCACCGGCTCCGCCCAGGGCCTGGATGTCGATCTCTTCCCCGGTTCCGGCCTTCACCAGCGCCGGGCCGGCGAGGCCCATGCAGGACTGGCCACGGACCATGATCACCAGGTCGGACATGCCGGCATAGTTCGTCGGGCCGGCGAAACCGGCACCCATCATCACGGAGACGACGGGAACCCAGCCGGACAGGCGCGCGAAGTCATGGAATGTCGGCGACCCCTGCGCGAAATGGCGGGAATCCTGGCCGTCCTGGATGCGGTGGCCACCGCCATCCAGCAGCATCACCAGCGGCGTGCCGTCGCGCATCGCCTGCTGGATGGCGCGCCGGATCTTGGCGCTGCCCAGCTTGCCGCTGGATCCGCCGTGGACCGTGAAGTCCTGCGCCAGCACCACGGCAGGCCTGTCGCCGATCATCGCGGTGCCGATCACGACACCATCGGCGGGGCGTGCCTCGCGCGTGCCGTCGTCGTCGCGGACCAGGCCACCGATCTCCCGGAAGCTGTCGGGGTCGCACAGCCGGGCGATCCGCTGGCGGGCGGTCATCTCGGCGCGTTTCAGCTGGCGTTCTACCGCCGCGGGGCGCGCCTCGTCCGTCAGGGCCTCGCGGGCGCTGGCGATTTCCTGCTGCGCAGGGATTTCAGTGTTCATGATCGGTCAGGCCTCGATCCGGGCCACGACCTGTCCCTCCTGGACGCTCTCCGCTTCCTCGACCAGGATCTCGCTGATGCGACCCGCACCAGGCGCGCCGACGGGAATCTCCATCTTCATCGATTCCAGGATCAGGATCTCGTCTTCCTCACCCACCGTGTCCCCAACGGC
Organism: uncultured Alphaproteobacteria bacterium; assembly: GCA_913064755.1. Taxonomy (GTDB): domain Bacteria; phylum Pseudomonadota; class Alphaproteobacteria; order Minwuiales; family Minwuiaceae; genus Minwuia. The sequence continues at coordinate 1,553 of CAJYBQ010000152.1, read as the reverse complement.
GGTAACGATCTTCCAGACCTTGCCGGCAATCTCGGATTTGACGTCCATCTGTATTCTCCAGTCAGTTGTTGGGCCTGTCGGGCGGTTGGGCTGTTCGCCGTCGGGTCAGGCGCGCGAAAAGGCGCGGTGAAACGGTTCCGGGCTGGCGTTGACCATATACTTGCTTGTTCACTAGCAAATTAATATCCCACACCGACAGCGTCCACAAGACCGAACAGCGCAGGCCGGTGCCTCGCCCGACGCGCATCAGCCCTGTCGCAGCAGGTCGTCGATCAGTTCGTCGATGATGCTGTCCCCCGCGCGCAGGATATCTTCGCCGGGCAGGCCGATCAGGGCCTGGACCGCCACGCCGTGCATGGCGGCAAGGATCAGCACGGCGTGCCTTTCGAGGCCGAGGTTTCCGGGCAGTTCACCGGCTTCGCGGGCGGCCTGCAGATCGCCCAGGATACCGGTCCGCCAGCGATCGTTCAGCCGCTGCACCCTTGGCTGCAGCTCCGGCAGGGTCGCGGCTGAATCGATGATCAGCAGGAACAGCGCGACCGTCGGCACCCGCGACTCGTTGACGGTTTCGAGGTGGGCCCGCACCCTCTCGCGCAGGGCGTCGAGACCCGTCCGGCCTTCAAGCCGGGCGGCAAGCCGCCGCTGGAACCAGTTGTCGGAGGCATCGATCACCGCCTCCAGCAGACGGCCCTTGGACCCGTAGCGCTCGGTCGGCAGGCCCCGGCTGTAACCGGCCGCGATACCGATCCTGGCCAGGCTGACACCGGCGGCGCCGTGCCGGGCGATGAGTTCGGTCGCGGCACGCAGCATCCGGCTGTCGGATTCGGCGCGCCGTTCCGCCTGGGTGCGGGGCCTGTCGCCACTGTCACGTTTCCGCCTGGAAATGCCGTCCCGGTCCTGATCCACCTGCTACCCGTTCCCCGTCCGCTACCAACCTAGCTGCCCAGCTTCTCCCGTCGCACACGGATGCCGGACGTGTCGCGGTCCCAGGTATCGACCGTGACACCTTCGTCCCGCAGCACGACCTTCTGCACCTTCTCCGTCGGGGTCCGGGGCAACTGCTCGACGATGCGAACATAGCGGGGCACCATGAAGTGGGCCATCCGGGGAACGAGGAATTCCGTCAGTTCGGCGGGATCGACGGTCTTGCCGGGGGCGGCGGCGATGACGATCATCACCTCGTCCTCGCTGACATCGCTCTTCACGGCAATGGCCGCACACTCCTGCACGGCAGGGTATGCCAGCACCTCGGTCTCCACCTCGAAGGACGAGATGTTCTCGCCACGGCGGCGGATGGCGTCCTTCATCCGGTCAACGAAGTAGAAGTTGCCGTCCGCGTCCTTGCGGAACCCGTCGCCGGTATGGAACCAGCCGTTGCGCCACGCCCTGGCAGTCGCCTCGGCGTTCTTGTAGTAGCCGTGGTTCATGGTCCAGGGGCAGTCGGCGCGGATGATCAGTTCGCCGACGGTGCCGACCGGCACCTCGCAGTCGTTCTGGTCCACCACCCGGCATTCGACCCCTTCGCGCGGCGTCCCGGCGCTGTGCAGCAGGGT
>CAJYBQ010000151.1 GCA_913064755.1 uncultured Alphaproteobacteria bacterium | reverse complement strand
GCAGCGCTGCGGAGACGTGATGACCTGTGCGAGACCGGCACGCGCGCTGCCGCTGCCATCATGTCATTGCTGCCGACATGGTTCTACGTCCAGACGGTCCCCCGCCGTGCCGCTGTCCTGTGGGCAGTCAATGTGCGGCCCGTGGTCTGGGGCATGAGCTTGAGTCTGGTGGGAAACCGAAATGAACCTGTCAGAAGTGCTCTACGAACGCGAAGGTGCCGTTGCGACGATCACCCTCAACCGCCCCGACCAGCTGAATGCCTGGACCCGCCAGATGGAGGCGGAGGTGCGCGAGGCGATGATGGAGGCGTCGAACGATGACGCCGTGCGCGCCATCGTGCTGACGGGCGCCGGGCGCGGGTTCTGCGCCGGTGCGGACATGAACCTGCTGGGCGACATCCAGGACGAGGCGGCATCGGCCCGGTCCCGCATCCAGTCCCTCAGCGCCGTCAACAATGCCATTCCCGGCGGGCTCGACCTGCCGACGGACTACACGATGCGCTACAGCTACTTCCCCACGGTGCCGAAGCCGGTCCTGGGGGCGATCAACGGACCCTGTGCCGGCCTGGGGCTGGTCATGGCGCTGTATTGCGACATGCGGTTTGCTTCGGATTCGGCGGTCTTCACCACCGCGTTCTCGCGCCGGGGGCTGATTGCCGAGCATGGCATCTCCTGGATGCTGCCGATGCTTGTCGGCCATGCCAACGCGCTGGACCTGTTGCTGTCGGGGCGGAAGTTCGGCGCGGCGGAGGCGCAGTCCATGGGCCTGGTCAACCGGGTGATCGAGATGGCGGATTTCACCGACCAGTGTCGCGCCTATGCCGACGAACTCGCCACCATGGTATCCCCCCGGTCGATCCGGGTGATGAAGTCACAGGTCTACAAGGCGATGCTGCAATCGCTGGAACATGCGACCCTGACGGCCAATTCCGAGATGCCGGGCAGTTTCGATTCCGATGACTTCCGTGAAGGTGTGGCGCATTTCGTGGAACGCCGCGCACCGAAGTTCAGCGGGACGTGATGGCCGGTTGAGGCCCTCGTCGCCGATCGGCGGCGACCCACCAGGCAGGAGGCCCGATGGACCAGGCAAATCTGAAGCGCCTGCAGGCGAAATATGGCGCGGTAGAACCAGGCACCACTTACGACGAGCGCTATCGCGCCATCACGGATTCACAGTTCGAGGATGGCGGGCGTCGCTACGCGCCCTTCGCGGGGATTCCGACTTTCCTGGGTGCACCGGCGGTGGAAGGGTTCGACGACCTGGATATCGCCCTGGTCGGTGTGCCGATGGACCTGGGTGTCACCAATCGCCCCGGCGCCCGGTTCGGGCCGCGTGCGGTCCGGACGATCGAGCGGATCGGCCCCTGGCACCATATCCTTGCCCGCGCGCCCTTCCTGGAGGCGAGGGTGGGTGATGTCGGCGACGTGCCGTTCCGCAGTCGCTTCAGCCTCGACATGGCGATGGAGGATATCGAGGCATATTACGCGCTCCTGCATGATGCGGGTGTCAGGCCTCTGTCCATCGGCGGTGACCATTCCATCACCTATCCGATCATGAAGGCACTGGGAAAGGACCGCCCGCTCGGCATGGTCCATATCGATGCGCATTGCGATACGGGCGGGGAATTCGATCACTCCAAGTTCCACCATGGCGGCCCGTTCAGGTCGGCCGTTCTGGATGGCGTGCTGGACCCGGAACGATGCGTACAGATCGGCATCCGCGGTGCGTCGGAATATATCTGGGAGTTCTCCGAGGACGCGGGAATGACCGTGTTCCACATCGAGAAGGTGATGGACATGGGCATCCCGGCGGTCGTCGCCGCTGCCCGGCAGGTCGTGGGCGACGGGCCGGTCTACGTGACGTTCGACATCGACGGTATCGACCCGGGCTTCGCACCGGGCACCGGCACGCCGGAGGTCGGTGGCCTGACACCGCGCGAGGTGCAGCAGATATTCCGGGGACTGGACGGTCTCGATATCGTTGGCGGTGACGTGGTCGAGGTCGCGCCGCAATACGATGCGACGACCAATACGGCGCAGGTCGGCGGCCAGATGCTGTTCGAGATATTGACCATCATGACCGGCCGGAAATAGCGCAGGGCCGCTGGGCGCGACGGATTCGTGCCTGGCGCGCACGACCTTGCCGCGCCTACCCGATGTGGGCGATCTGCATTTCCAGTTCTTCCGGCGTCAGCGGATAGTCGATGCCGTTGCGGGCGGCGAGCAGTTCGTGCGGCGGTACCCGGGCGATCCGTTGCTGCACCAGCAGGGCGGTACGCATCGAGAACCCGCCCTGGTGCACCAGGGCGGTCGTCGCCTTGCCGTTGCGCATGGCCATGATGCGCTCGACCGCTTCATCGTTGCGGCCGGACTTCAGTGCCAGGGCCCTGACCACGAAACTGCGGCGGTTCTTTTCCATCGCCTTCTGGAGCACTTCGTCGTCCAGCTTGCCCCGCTCGTTCAGGTGTTCGGCGAAATCCTCGTCCAGCTTCTGGTCGGCGTCCTTGTCCTCAGCCAGGCGCTCCCCCACGGCCTCGGCCAGGGCGCGGCGGGTGCGGTTGTCCAGGTCACCGCGTTCGGCCAGTCGGTCGGGCAGGGATCGCGCCACGAAGGTCGATATCCGTCGTATTGCGCGCTGTGACAGTTCGGGCCGCATGACCAGCGGCTCGTGCAATATGTCGATGTCCTTCACCCCGTCCGTCAGCTTGTCCAGGGTTTCGCTGCGGACGCTGGCGGACTTGTTGTGCAGCAGCGCCGCGACCGACGGCAGGTCGGTGGTCGCGACCACGGCATCGGCGACCTCTGCGCTGATGCCCCGTCGCCGCGCGATGGATGGCAGCGCGCCCAAGGTGACGCCGGCCCCGATGATCTCCACCAGGTCGGCGTCATTGAGCAGCGGCGAATATTCCAGGATCGGCGCGGCGACGATCTCTTCCACGTCCTGCGCGAGTTTCATGACGATCTGCTTCGGCACGATCTCGGAATCCCGGATGGCGTCGGCCAGGGCGGCGCGCACGTCGACCAGGCGGTCGTTCGCCAGGTGGTCCAGGGCCTGCTCTGTCAGTTCCCGCAGGCGATCCTGCTTCCTGTCGCCCATGCCGGGCAGCAGGCGGCCGATCTTGCGGGCCAGTTCCGTGCGGACATAGGGATCGACGTCTTCCGCCAGCAGCAGGTCGGCCTTGCCGGGCGTGGCCGGGTTCTGTGCCACTGCCGAGCGGACGTCCTTGTCCTTGTCTTCGGCCAGGAAGTACAGCACCTCCGGGCGGACCGATGCATCGCGGGCGAGGGCCAGCCGGGTGCTCTGGTTGGGGTTCTTCAGATCGTTGATCTGTTTCTGATAGGCCACCATTTCGGCATTGCGATTTTCGTCTGCCATCTTCCTCGTCCCCGGATAGAGAATTCTGCCCGCAGCATGACTGTCGCTGGCTAACGGGCAGTTAACGGCTTGCGACGGATCACTCCCCCGGGCGATAAGGGGAGCATGAATGATCAAGCCTCCCGCGAAGACACGCCCGCCCCGGATCTGCGCCATGTGGATACCTGGGTGTTCGACCTCGACAACACGCTCTATCCGGCCCGGAGCAACCTGTTCGCCCAGGTCAGTGACCGGATGCGGTACTTCATCTGTGATCACCTGAAGGTGGACGAGGACGAGGCGCATCGGTTGCAGAAGGACTATTTCGTCAGCCATGGCACCACGTTGAAGGGCCTGATCGACCATCACGGCATCCGGCCGGAGGATTTCCTGGACTATGTCCACGACATCGATCTGTCACCGGTGGACGCCAACCCGGTGCTGGCCGACGCGCTGAAGCGATTGCCGGGGCGCAGGCTGGTCTTCACCAACGGTTCCGTCAGCCACGCGGAAAACGTCATGGGCAAGATCGGCATCAACGACTGCTTCGAGGCGATCTTCGACATCGTGCATTCCGACTTCGTGCCGAAGAAGGAGGTGGCGCCGTATCACCAGTTCATCGCGGCCCACGACGTGAACCCGAAGAGCGCGGCAATGTTCGAGGACATGGCCCGCAACCTGGTGCCGGCCCACGCCGTCGGCATGACCACGGTCTGGATACCGGGGATGACGGAGTGGAGCCACGAACAGTCAACGGGTGAGCATATTCACCACGTGACCAATGACCTGACGGCGTTCCTGACCTCCGCGCTGGAGATCATCGAGCGGGACTGACACTTGTTGCGGCCGATACTCAACCCGGCTGATGTTCGGGTCCGTTGGGGCCGAGCCGGACTCCCGCGCGCAGGTTCCTGTAGTTGTTCTTCGCCGGGCGGTCGATGAAGGCACCCGGCGATTCGACCACCAGGATGTCTTCGGCAATATCCGTGAAGTCGCCGCGAAAATGCACGGATGACTTCAGGCACAGGATCGGTACCTGGTCCGGTTCGATGCCGATGTGGCGGAACATTTCCTTGTCCGCGGCCTGCATCCGGCCTTCGCAGACCACGACGCGGACACCATCGATCTCCAGCACCGCGGTCTTGCCCAGCTTGGCATTGTTGCCGCCGTAGAACGGGCCGGTGCAGAGAAATTGCCCGTCGGACAGGGCGGCGACCCGGAATGTCGCGGTGAACGGAGGATCGCCACCTTCGAACAGCTTGCCACCGACGGACAGTTCGATTTCCGCACCGACACCCGCTGCGTGGGCGGCCCTGGCGGCGTCGGGATCGGTCAGATGACCCAGCACGGCCCCTTCCGCCCGGCCTTCGACCAGTGCCCTCAGCAGGCCGGTGGTGTCGGACGTGCCGCCGGCACCGGAATTGTCCTGCACGTCGGCCAGCACGATGGTGCGCGATGCACTGTTGTGCATGCCGCGTGCCCTTGAAACCGCTTCGGCGGGGCTCAACATGGGCACCGCGAATTCGCCCTCATGCGCCAGTACGTAGTCACGCAGCTTGTCCGCTGCCGCGTCCGCGGCGTCCTGGTCATCGGCATAGGCGACCACCGCCGGACCGCACTCCAGGATGTCCGCCGGGTGAAACCCGGGGGTATAGCTGATGGTGCTAATGGCACCTTCCTGCATCTCCGCGACAAGTTCGTAGAGCGACTTCGATGGCTCCACCATGGTGCACTGGCCGGTCAGCGGGCCGAGGAAATCCAGCTTGCGGAATGCCTTCGCCTGCGGCGGGCGTTCGGCGTTGAGGATCATGTGCATGTGATCGGCGGATCGTTCACCTGTCTCTGCCATGTCGATATGCGGATAGGTGCGGAATCCGATCAGCGCGTCCGCGTGCCGTACCATCAGTTCGGTGATGTTCACGTGCAGGTCCAGGCTGACGACCACGGTCATCTCGTCGCCGATCTCCGCCCGCAGGCGGCGCAGCAGTTCCCCTTCGCCATCTTCCTGATGCTGCGCGACCATCGCCCCGTGCAGGTCCAGGTAGACCGCTTCGGCACCTTTCGCGACTTCCGCCACGATGCCTTCGACGATCATGGCCACGATCCGCTCGTAGGCATCCTCGGTGACGTATCCGGCAGGCACCGCCGCGCACCAGAGCACCGGCGCGATGTCATGGCCCAGCGCCTGTGCCCGGTTGATGAAGCCACCGGTCGCGATATTGGCGGGCGGGAACACGTCCAGCATCTCTGCCCCCATCGTCAGGCCCGGAAAGCCCTCCGCCTGCTCGAAATGCTCATAGGTGGTGAGCACGGGCGCGAAAGTGTTGGTTTCATGCATGAAACCGGCAATGGCAATACGGGCCATGGGAACCTCCAGCTTGTCAGATCGGCGGGGTGAGGGTCAGCGCTTGTAGGGTTGCTTCAGCGCGCGTTCGACCATTTCCAGGCGATCCTGGCCGTAGAACATGTCGCCATCCACGAAATAGGTCGGCGACCCGAAGACGGACCGGTCGATGGCTTCCTGCGTCCAGCGCTGGTAGATGCCCTGCACTTCCGGTGTCAGCGCGGCCTGCAGCAACGGCTCGGGGTCGACGCCGACGTCACGGGCAAGGCGCGCCAGGGTCGGGGCGTCGTCCAGGTCGCTGTCTTCCGCCCAGTGGGATTGCATCAGCCGGTGCGACAGTTCATCGATGTTCAGCCCGGCCTCCATCCCGGCGATCAGGAAACAGTTGGACAGGGTGATGTCATTGCCGTGATGGGTCGGGGTGTAGCCGATCACCGGGGCGTCGCGTTCCTCGCTCCAGCGCTGGATCTCCCGCCCGAAGAAATAGGCCTTGTGATGCTCCGACCGGTTGCCGAAGGGCGACTTGCTGACTTCTTCCACCACGCGGCGCAGGTCTATGGGGCGATGCGCGATCGTGCGTCCGGCATCGCGGGCGATCTGCTGGAAGCGGCGGTTGCCCAGGTAGGCATAGGCCGAATAGGCCGCGTAGAAGTATTCGATCTCGGCCACGGGCGGCCTCCTTGTTCAGATGGGGTCGGTGTCTGTCATGTTGGCGGGGTGGTTCGGATTGCGCCAGACCATGTGTGCGGCGCAGTCGCCCGATTCCGTGTCACCGGGCAGGTAGTTCCGCAGAACCCCCAGCGGCGCGAAGCCGTTGCGGCGCTGGAAGCCGATCACGGGATCGCGCACCTTGCGTGCCGCCGCCGCCTCCAGGTAGGCCTCCGGCGTGGCGAACCGCTTGGCATGTCGCGTATATGCCGGCATGCGGCCACCGAAGACGATGCCCTTCAGTTTCAGACGGGTGGCGAGGCGCTTGCGGGCGACGTAGAGGCGCTGCCCGATCCGTTGTCCGCGCTGGTCCGGATCGACGCAGACTTCCATGCCGTAGAGCCAGTCACCGGCAGGGTCATGATTGCTGCCCATGCCTTCATTGGTGATCTCCGGCCATGTATGCGGCCCCATCGCGGTTGCCTCGTCGATCATGAAGGTCGCGGCATAGCCCAGCACCGTTCCGTCGTGCTCCACCAGGAACTGGCCCTGCGGAAAATTGGTCATGGGGCCGCGCACGACCTCGGGACCGTAGCGCAGTTGCGGTGGGTAGACCTTGGCGATCAGCCGCGCGATTGCCTCCGCGTCCTCCGGCCGGGCATTGCGCACGACAAGGGGGGGCAGTTCGCTCTTGCGACGTCCGGCAGGCTGTTCGGCATTCATGATGCTGCTCTTGAATCTGTTCGCCGACCAGTATGCCCGGAACGGCCCACGCCGTCGCGCTCCACGGTCACGCTCTTGATCACCGCATGCACCGGTTGGCCTTCGGACAGCTTCAGGCGTGCGAGGGATCGATGCGTGATGCGGGCGACCAGCCGGTCGGTGGCGCAGGCGATCTGCACATCCAGGTAGGCACCTTCGTCGCGACGGATGGCGGCGATGGTGCCGTTGACCACGTTGTTGGCGCTGAGACCGGTCGGCGGCGCGGTGGCGAGCATCACGTCGCGTGCCCGAATGCGCACCCGGACGGGGGCCCCCACGGCACGGTCGATATGCGGTACCCACAACCGGCCGCCGGCGATGCTCACCGATGTC
>CAJYBQ010000150.1 GCA_913064755.1 uncultured Alphaproteobacteria bacterium | reverse complement strand
CGCGCTACCAGCAGGCCCAGGCCGAAAAGGACTGGTACCGCGACCGGGTGCCGATCGTCCGGCCGGAACAGCGGCGTATCGGGTTCCTGGGCTACGGCATGATGGCCAAGGCGCCGGCGCTGGTGCTGAAATCGCTGGAATTCGACGTCAAGGCATGGGTCCGCAGCCCGCGCGATGGCGAGGACATTTCGATCATGCACGGGCAGGACCAGCTTGAAGCCTTCCTGAACGAAACCGATATCGCGGTCTGCCTGCTGCCGCTGACACCGGAAACCGAGGGCATCTTCTGCGCCCGCACCTTCGCGATGATGCCGAAGGGGGCGATGCTGGTGAATGTCGGTCGCGGCAAGCATGTGGTGAATGATGACCTGATCGCGGCCCTTGATTCCGGGCAGCTTTCCTATGCGGCGCTGGACGCCCACTACCCCGAACCGCTGCCGCCGGAAAGTCCCCTGTGGGAGCATCCGAAGGTGACGGTCATGCCGCATGTTGTGCGGCGGCCGACCGTGGCCTTGCTGGTCGCCGGGATTGCGGAAAACATCGCGCGGGTCGAAGCCGGTCAATCGCTGTTGCAGGAAATCGACCCCGCCGCCGGGTACTGACATGGCGAACGGGCCGGTCGAGGATATCGGGGACGGTGCGCAATCGCTCACGATTGATTGCATCGCCTATCACGCCGCCCTGCATCCGGACGACATTGCCATTGTCGATAACGGCCGGAAAATCACCTATGCGAGGTTCTACCGGGATATCGGAAAGTTCATTCGGGCTGTGGGCGAATTTGACCTGGACCCCGGCAGCCGTGTCGCCATCGAATGGATGTCATTGTATCCGCACTGGCTGCTTGTTCTGGCGTTCGAGCGGCATGGCGTCGTCACCCAGACCTATAACAGGGAGGTTGCCGCCACCGATCCGGCCCGGCTGGTCGTCATGGACCTGATCATCGGCACCGAGGGAAGCCTGCCCGCCGGCGCCGCCAGGGTGCAGCCGATAACGAGGGAATGGTTCGACGCGGTGGAAGCCATGGCGCCGGGCGACGTGATCGACGATCCGGCGACGGATGGGGCCGGCAATACGCCGGACCCGGTGGCCGAAGTGCTGTCCTGGATGGATGGCGCGGAGTACACGACCGGTGTCTACGACCGGGATGCCATGACACCGGGTGCCACAGTCAATGGCCCAGCCATCATTCGCGAGGCCACCTCCACCACGGTCGTGGAACCGGGCTGGCAGGCCGAACTGACTGCCAAGCGGCACATGGTCGTGCGCCGGGTGGAGGCCCGTCGCGACAGCCGCGCCATCGGTACCGAGGCCGATCCGGTGATGATGGAGATCTTCAACAACCTGTTCATGAACATCGCCGAGCAGATGGGCGTGGTGCTGGAACGCACCGCCTATTCGGTCAACATCAAGGAGCGGCTGGACTTCTCCTGCGCCGTCTTCGATGCGGCGGGGGAACTGATCGCCAATGCGCCGCACATGCCGGTGCACCTGGGTTCCATGTCCGAATCCATCAAGACGGTGGTTCGGGAAAACGCGGACACCATGAAGCCCGGCGACGTCTACATGCTGAACGCGCCCTACAACGGTGGCACGCATCTGCCGGACGTCACCGTGATCGCCCCGGTCTACAGCGACGACGGTTCGGAGGTGTTGTTCTATACTGCGGCGCGCGGTCACCACGCCGATATCGGCGGCAAGACGCCCGGTTCCATGCCCCCTGATGCAACGACCGTTGAAGAGGAAGGCGTGTTGCTGGACAACGTGTTGCTGGTGGATGGTGGCAGATTGCTTGAACAGGAAACCGTCGCCCTGCTGCGGTCGGGCAGGTACCCGGCGCGCAATCCGCACCAGAACATGGCCGATCTCGCCGCCCAGATCGCGGCCTGTGAAAAGGGCGCGCAGGAACTGCGCAGGATGGTCGTGGATTTCGGCCTGCCGGTGGTGAAGGCCTACATGGGCCACGTGCAGGACAATGCCGAGGAATCCGTGCGCCGGGTCATCGACGTGCTGCATGACGGGGAATTCACCTATCCGATGGATGACGGGTCGGTCATCAAGGTGAAGGTGAGCATCGATCGCGCGGAACGTTCCGCCACCATCGACTTCACGGGGACGTCGGAAACCCACCCGACGAACTACAATGCACCGACAGCGGTGGCCTATGCTGCCGTTCTCTACGTATTCCGCTGCCTGGTGGATTCGGAGATACCCCTGAACGGCGGTTGCCTGAAGCCGTTGAATGTCATCATCCCGCAGCGATCCATGCTTCGCCCGGTCTATCCGGCGGCTGTCGTGGCCGGCAACGTGGAAACCAGCCAGTGCATCACCGACTGCCTGTTCGGTGCCCTGGGGGTCATGGCGGCGGCGCAGGGGACGATGAACAACATCACCTTCGGCAATGACCGCTACCAGTACTACGAGACCATCTGCGGCGGGGCAGGGGCCGGGCCGGACTTCGACGGGACAAGCGCGGTGCATACCCACATGACCAACACCCGCCTGACCGATCCGGAGGTGCTGGAGTTCCGTTACCCGGTGATCCTGGAGGACTTCCATGTCCGCAAGGGATCAGGTGGCAAGGGCGCCCACAGCGGTGGCGACGGCACGGTGCGCAAGATCCGCTTCCGCGAAGCCATGACGGCGTCGTTCCTGTCCAGTCACCGCAAGGTCGCGCCGTTCGGCCTGGAAGGCGGCGAGGACGGGGCCGTCGGCCGCAACTTCGTCGAACGTGCCAACGGTGACACGGAACAACGCCCCGGCTGGGCCATTGCCGACCTGGAGGCCGGCGATGCCATCATCATCGAAAGCCCGGGTGGCGGTGGTTTCGGCAAGGCCTGAGGAACCTCTGACCAGGTCGTCGAACGCAGATCAGCGATCCGGCGACCTGGTCGGGTGCCGTCGGCGTGTTGCGGATAGCCCTAGCCTTCGATCATCTCGATCAACGCACGCACCGCGTGGGCGTAGCCGCGGGCACCTAGCCCGGCGATGACAGCCGTCGCCACGGGTGAGACGTAGGAATGGTGATACATCTGCTCCCGCTTGTGGATGTTGGAGATGTGAAGCTCGATCAGGGGCCTGGGAAACATCTTCAGCGCATCCATGATCGCCATCGATGTGAACGTGAATGCCGCCGGGTTGATGATCAGACCTGCCGCCGTGTCGGTCGCGTCATGAATCCATTCGATCAGCTGCTGCTCGGAATTCGACTGGCGGAACTCGACCGGTGTCGCACCTGCAGCCGCGCGGCTCATGGCCTCGATCTCGGCGAGGGTGGTATAGCCGTAGATCTCGGGCTCGCGAACGCCGAGACGGTTCAGATTGGGGCCGTTCAGGACGTGGATGGCTGAAAACGCGGGTTCTGCTGTCATGGATTCCGGTCCTTCGCCTGGTCGGGGGCGGCAGTGGTTCTGCCGAATCCGCGATATCCTACAGCGAAACCAGGCGACAGCGGGCGCGCGTCACGCCTTGCGGCATTCCATGGCAAGCTCGGTGAAGTCAGGGGTGCCGAAGCGGTCCGGATTCTCCACCTGGGCAAAGGCCGCGACATCGCTGTCGCCATGGGCGCAGCGACGAATATCGGAAAAGCCTGCCAATTCGTGTTCCTGGCGCATCGAAGCATCGTCATACATCCACAGGTGCGCGCTGTTGCCGAGGACCGCGAGCAGCCGGCTCTTGAGGCCGCGACGCATCCGGCGCTGCCCCAGGTCGCTCATCTCCAGGAATCGGCTGGCGGCATCGGGTTGCCCCAGCTTGTCCACGTACATGCGGGCGCGGATGGAAAGGTCCGGCACGATCAGGCGGAAGACACCGCCGGGGATCAGCATCGCGTGGATGTGTTTCAGGCTGTTGCGCATGTCCTCGTGCGAGACATGCTCCAGCATGTGGGAGCAGAACACCGCCGACACGGTGCCCGGCGCGCCGATGGGCCCCTGCGTGATGTCGCCGTACATGGCCTCCGGCGGAAAGCGGTGCCTGTTCTTCTTCACCAGGCGGCCGAGCAGCGGCAATCGCTCCAGCCGCAGGGTCGGGCTGGCGTCGTAGTTCTCCCAGTCCTTGCCGACACTGTGGCCGCAGCCGATGTTCACGTTTCGGGTCATCTGTCAGGCTCTCTTTCGGCGAGAAACGGGGGCGGGCCATCGTCGCGACCAGTGTGCCCCGATTTACTGCACGTCCACGGCAGGGGCAATTGAATTACCGCGCCAGCCCCGACGCGTGGCTACCTGAATTGCTGCGGCAGCCAGACGGCGATTTCCGGGAACAGCATGAGGAAGACCAGCACCAGCAGTTCCAACCCGATGAAGGGCAGGGCGGCGGCATATATCTGGGTCAACCTGATCTCCGCCGGGGCGACGCCCTTCATGATGTACAGCAGCAGCCCGAATGGTGGCGTCAGCAGGCTGATCTCCATCGCGATCAGCATCATGACCATGACCCAGATCGGGTTCATGCCCAGATTGTCGGCAATGGGCAGGAAGAACGGCAGGGTCAGCAGCGCCATGCTGACCTGGTCCATGAAGGCGCCGAGGAACAGAAGGATCAGCATCATCAGGGCCATGGCCGTGATCGGCGTCAGGTGCAGGGTGGCAACGAGTTGCAGCAGGCCGCTGGTCGCGCCGGATATCTGCAGCACCTGGGAGAACGTGAGCGAGCCTGCGATGATGAACAGGATCATGACGTTGATCTTGGCGGTCTCGGTCAGTGCCCGCTTCAGACGGGCCAGGGTCAGTTCGCCATAGCAGATGCAGACCAGCAAGGCCGCGACACAGCCCAGTGCCGCCGCCTCCTCCGGTGCCGCGACGCGGAAGAAGATGCTGCCGACCACGACCACGAAGATGGTGAACAGCGGCAGCACGTCGCGCACGAAGGGACCCCAGCGATCCCAGCCCCGCGCGGGCTCCAGGTCCTCGTCCACCGGGGCAAGGGACGGGTTCATCCGGCATCGGGCCATGACATAGACCACGAACAGGATCGCCATCAGCATCCCGGGCAGGATCCCGGCGATCAGCAGGTCCTTGATCGACCGTTCCGCCAGGCTGGCCAGCAGCACGGCCAGGGCCGACGGCGGGATCAGCATGGCAATGCCGCCCACCGCCATGATCGGTCCCATCGCCAGCTTCGGGTTGTAGCCGCGTTTCAGCATGTCGGGCAGCATGACGCTGCACAGGATGGCGGTATTCGCGATGGTGGATCCGGACAGTGACGAGAACACGGTTCCCCCGGCGATGGAGACGACCGTCAGCCGTCCCGGCACCCGCGCAATCATCCGGTCGATGGCCTTGATCGCCCGGAACGCCACCCCGGTCTGGAACAGGATCTCGCCCATCAGCACGAACAGGGCGACGGGGACGAGGGAAAAGCGCGAGATCGCGAAGACGTATTCCATCGGCATGACCGACAGGCCGATCTCGCCCCGCATGAAGATGAAGACGCCGACGATGTTGGCCGCGAAGAAGGCAAAGACCACCGGCAGCCCCAGGAACATCAGCCCGATGACGATGCCCAGCATCATGCCCAGGGCCCAGTACCATTCCATGATCATGCCACGAGACCCGTCACTGACACGGCCCGGCGCATCACAACCCGGCGCATCACAGGCCCGCCGCTTCCGTTGCCGGGGCTTCCGGCGCCACGCCGCCCCGGATCAGCCGGAACAGGAATTCGATGAACAGCAGCACGAAGCAACCGACAAAGACGCCCAGCAATATCCATTCGGGCATCACGAAGTACTTGTGCTGCATAGACTGGAACATCCATGCCGCGTCGAGGCTGACCCAGCCGTAGTGAACCAGCAGGCCGCAGATGACGCAGCCGGCCAGGTCCAGCAGCTTGTCGAGGACACGCGACAGCCCGGCGGGCAGGTTGCTGACCAGCAGATCGACGCGCACGTGTGCACCCTGCCGCAGCACCCAGGGTGCGCCGAGGAAGACGCCTGCGAACAGCAGGTATTCGATGATCTCGTTCAGGCCTGAAAGATTGCCCCACCCGATCAGCCGCAGTGTCAGGTCGATGGAGATCGACAGCGCGAAACCGCCGATGGTCACGCCAACCAGCAGTCCGACAAGGGCATAGGCAGCGCCGAGGGCGCGGTCGATGATGGCGAACGCCTGCATGGGATTTCGGTTCCGGAAAGGTGCCGGGTGAGGGGAGCGCAGATGACCCGCCTCACCCGGTCGGATGGCGCTATTCCCTGGCGAAGAGGGCGCGGAGTTTCGGCCCCGTTTCAGGACTTGTCTCCGAAACGCCCTTCCAGCCTGCGTCGCGGGCCGTATCCAGCCATTTCTTGCGGTCGGCACCTTCGAAGGTGACGATCGTGTACTGCTCCGCCTGCTTCTTGACGGCATTGGCCACGGCAGCCTTGTCGACGTTGACCGCCTTTCTTTCCATCTGCATGACCACGGTGGAGATCAGCTTGCGCGCCTTGTCGCTCAAGCCCTTCCAGCTGCGCAGGTTGACCAGCACGTTGATGTCCGCGTCGTAGAAACCCGGATCGACGCGGGTCGCGGTGACTTCTTCCCAACCGGGGCGCATGCCCGTGATCGGCCAGCCGAAGCCACCAACCGTGCCGTTCTCCATCAGGGCGTAGATCTGTGCCAGGTTGGAGTTCTGGGTGGTGGCCCCCAGTGCCTTGAAGAAGTTCGTGTAGATCGGGGCGACCCGCAGGTGCAGGCCGGTCAGGTCGGGCTTGTCGATGGACTTGCCCTTGCCGAGATACAGGTGGAACGGCGTGCCGTAGTGAATGCGCCCCAGAGGCAGCAGGTTCTTGGCCGCGTGGATTTCCTCCATCAGGGCCCAGCCACCGTTCGCGCGGATCTCGTCCGGCGTGTTTTCCAGCAGTTTCCAGGCGTCGGATTCCGGCACCACGTTCTGGTAATAGGCACCGGTGCAGTTCACCAGGTCATAGACGCCCTGCGCCTGTTTCTGCACCATCGTGAACGGGCTGCCGATAGCCGGCGCACCGCCCAGGTAGTTGATCTTGACCGTCTTGCCGCCCTGTTCGTTGATCTGTTTCACAACGCTCTCGAAGCGCTTGGAAAAGAACGAACCTTGCGGGAAGCAACTGGCCGCAACCAGCTCCGTCTGCGCATTGGCGGCAGACCCGGTGGCCAGCGCCGCGACACCGATCGCGGCAGCGGTCACGAGACCACGAATATCGGGATAACGCATGGTTTCCCCTCCCTGTATTTTTTTACGTCTTCTTGTCACCGCGACTATGAACAGCGGTGCGGAACAGCGCAAGGGCAGGGGGCAGGGCAGGCGTCATGGAAGGTGCCGGGTGACGCTCAGCCTTCCAGTTCGCAACCTTCCAGCGTGATCCGGTGCATTTCGCGGCGCGCGCCGTGATAGTCGTTCAGGGCGTAATGCCAGGTCGCACGGTTGTCCCAGACGTCAATGGCACCTTCGGCCCACTGGAACCAGACGGTATGTTCCGCATTCGCGGTATGGGCATAGATGATCATCCCTCACGTATGGATTTCGTCTGCTGTGCACGGTTCGAAGCGGGTGCCTGTACCTATATGAGTCCTGCATG
>CAJYBQ010000149.1 GCA_913064755.1 uncultured Alphaproteobacteria bacterium | reverse complement strand
TTGCCGGGCGTGCGATCCCTGTCCGCCGACCTGCACAAGTTCGGGTTCTGCCCCAAGCCTGCATCCACGGTCTTCTTCCGTGACCCGGAAGACATGGCCCGCAATGCCTTCGACCTGGATGTCTGGGCCAACGGGCGTTTCGTCACCCAGACGCTGGTGGGCACCCGTCCGGGTGGCGGCGTCGCGGGGGCCTGGGCGGTGATGATGCATCTCGGGCATGCCGGGTATCGCGCCATCGCGGCGGACCTGATGGACAATGCCAGGGCCTATGTCGATGGAATAAGGGCCATTCCGGGATTGCAACTGCACGCGGATCCGGACCTGACGATCATCAGTTTCGGCGCGCCGGACCTCGACATCTTCCGAGTGGCGGAGGAAATGGCAGCGCGGAACTGGCTGCCGGGGCTGACGCAGGCGCCAAGGGGAATGCACCTGATGCTGTCGATGCTGCACGCGCCAGCACGCCCGGCCTGGTTGGCGGACCTGGCCGGGGCGGTGCAGATGGCGCGCGATTCCGGTGTCGGGCATGGCACCGGCCTCGGGCCGGGTGAGAATGCCGACAATGGCCTGAAGGCCGAATACTGACGCGGGGGGTCTGATACCGGGCTCTCGCCGGATCATCAGACCTCGCTGTCGATACCCAGTCCCTGGACCTTGGCCATGCGTTCCAGGCGTTCCAGGACCTCAGCGGCCGGAAACTGCTTCATGACTTCGCCAGAATCACGATCGACAGCCTTGTAAACAAAGCTGCCCGTAGCGTCGGCTATATCGATTTGCAGTGTGGTGTTGGCCGGAAAGTCATTGCGCAGGGCAGCCGTTATGGTGTCCGTGATCCGTTGCCTGTCCACCTTGGGTTCTTCTTCCCGCTTGGCGGCTGCAGCGGCTTCACGCTCTGCCTTGATGTCTTTCGTCTCGACCGACTTGTCCGGTTCAGCCTGACGGTCAGCCACGGCCCTTGCAGGCGGTGTACGACCGATGGCCTGGGACAGATCTGTCACCAGGTTCGTAATCATAGTGCCATCCCCCGATGGGCGAGCCCCGGTTCAGGATGCAGCACGGACGACGTTTGTTTTGCTGTCGTTCTCGGATGCCACAACCATGGCGGGGCGCGCGGGGGATATGGGAGCCGAAGCCCCCATATCCCGGTTACGCGGTCCCGACTTAGAAGAGACCGAGGATCGACTGCGGAGCCTGGTTCGCGATGGACAGGGCCTGCGTACCCAGCTGCTGCTTGATCTGCAGCGACTGGAGGCGAGCACTTTCCTTCGCCAGGTCGGCATCGACGAGATTGCCGATACCGGCAGTCAGTGTATCCTGGACCTGACCCACGAAATCCTTGTGGATCTCGAGGCTCTTCGCGTCGGTACCCAAGGAGGCGAGACGCGAGTTGGCCGTCTGGATAGCTGCATCAACCGCACTGCGGGCAGCCGCAGCACCCGTTGCCGTGGACAGATCCACCGATGCAACACCAAGACCGGTGTTGGCGGACAGATTCTGCGCGGAAACGGTGATCGTGGAACCTTCGTCATTCGCCAGGACGGCGATGGACGAGAGGGAACCGTTGATCAGGTTCACGCCGTCGAACTCAGCATTGCTCACGATGGTCGAGATCTGATCACGCAGAGCGGAGAAGTCGTTGTTCAGGGCGGTCCGGCTTGACGTATCCAGGCTCGCATCGGTCGCCGCAACCGCCTTCTCCTTCATTTCGATGAGAAGATCGGAAATCGACTGACCAGCTGCGATGGCTGTATCGGCAGAGGACACACCGCGGTCAATACTTCCCTTCACTGCGTCCAGGCCAGCAACAGTGGAACGAATGTTCTGGGCAATGGCGAAAGTGGCGCCATCATCCTTGGCCGTAGCGACCTTCAGGCCCGTGTTGATACGGGACTGAACTTCGTTCATCTGCTTGTTGGTCTGGTTCAGGTTCTGCAACGCGGTCATCGCGCCATTGTTGGTGTTCACTGACAGCATTTTAATTCTCCATTCTGGATCATTTGGGTTCGAAGGGCGTTTTGCCCTGGTCCCTCATGAGCAACGGTCAGGCCAGTTAACCAAACCGTGTAACCACATGGAAAATATGTGTCTTTTTTGAAACCCCGTTAACCAGGGCAATTCTTGCCGGGTAAATCATGCCGACTGGGCAGCTATGACCCGGCAAGATTTGCCGGATCGGTCAGGAAAGCAGCATCTCCGTGCAGATACCGCGCAGGTGGTCGTTCAGCGGGGTCGGCGTGGAGCCTTCCAGCAGGACGACGGTGCCCAGCGCGGTGGCGACGCAGAGGTCATCCTTGAATATCCCCTGCCCCACCGTGATCGACGTGCGCCCGATCCGCGCCACGCCCGTGCCGATGCGCAATTCGCCGGGGTAGTGGGTCTCGCGAATGTAGTTGACGGTGATCGACGCCGCGATGAACCGCAGACCCGCGGGCATCCGGGGCCGGATCACCCCGTGCATCAGGTCCAGCCGCCCGGTTTCCGCGTAGGCGGCGAAGGCGACATTGTTCACGTGCCCGGCCATGTCCGTGTCGCAATAGCGTATGCGATCCGTGATCCAGTGCCGGTAGGCAGCGGCACGGGTCAGGTCCGGCAGGCCATTGCCCCGGTCACTGTCGACAGCATCGGGCAAGGTCGGTCAGTCCACCTGCCAGGTGGCACCGGAACGCAGCAGCTGATCGATGGTGGTGATCTTGGCGCTGGCCTTTGCACTGGCATTCTGCGCATGCACGGCCTGGTCATAGGTCACGTCGGCGGGGTTGTTGTAGATCACGCCGACCGCGACAGGGAAATCGGGCCGATCCATGGCTGCCAGCATCTGCGCCAGGGCCAGGTTGGTCTCGTCATGCACGATGATGTCGTCTTCGGTGACGCCGTCTTCGCCGACGGTCACGACCTCCAGCCGCATCGCCTTCGCGTTGAACTTCAGCCCCTTGGCATTCTCCGCGCCAAAGCGCAGCGGTTCCCCGTGCTTCACGTGAATCTGGGCTTCGGTGGCGACACTCTTGTCCACCACACCGTCGAACACGCCGTCGTTGTAGACGATGCAGTTCTGCAGGATCTCGACGAAGGACGCACCCTTGTGGGCATGGGCACTCTTCAGGATGCCCGGCAGTTCCTTCTGCCCCCGGTCGATGCCGCGGGCGACGAAACGGCCACCGGCACCCAGCGCCAGCCCGCAGGCGGACACCGGCGCGTCGATCGAACCCGCAGGCGTGGACGGCGAACGCGTGCCCAGGCGCGACGTCGGGGAATACTGCCCCTTGGTCAGGCCATAGATCTCGTTGTTGAAGATCAGGTAGTTCACGTCGATGTTGCGCCGCAGCAGGTGCATCATGTGGTTGCCACCGATCGACATGGCATCGCCATCACCGGACACCAGCCAGACATCCAGGTCCGGATTGGCCAGCTTCACCCCGGTCGCCACGGCCGGTGCGCGGCCATGGATGGTGTGGAAGCCGTAGGTCTCGATGTAATAGGGGAAACGCGCGGCGCAGCCGATGCCGGACACGAACACCTCGTCCTCCGGTGCCGTGCCGATTTCCGCCAGCGTCTTCTGCACCCCCTTCAGGATCGCGTAGTCACCGCAACCGGGGCACCATCGCACCTCCTGATCGGTGGCGAAATCCTTCGGCTTGTACTGGATCGGGGCCTGCTGGTTCATGGTTCTGTCTCCCTCAGGCGTCGAGCGCGGCTTCGATAGCCGCCTCGATCTCCCGGATCTTGAAGGGCATGCCCTCCACCTTGGTCAGGGGGCGGACATCAATCAGGTATTCCGCGCGCAGGACCGTGGAAAGCTGGCCATTGTTCATTTCCGGGCAGATCACCGTGTCATAGGACGACAGCAGTTCACCCAGGTTGCGCGGCAGCGGCCAGATGTGGCGCAGGTGAATGTGCGAGACGTCCCTGCCCTGCTCGCGCATGTTCGACACCGCGCGACTGATCGGACCATAGGTCGAACCCCAGCCGACGATGGCAAGCTTGCCACCGGCCTCGCCCTGGTCGACGGCCTGTTCCGGAATGAAGTTGGCGATGTTGTCGATCTTGGCATGACGCACGTCGGTCATGCGTTGATGGTTCTCCGCGTCGTAGGAGATATGACCGGAAGTGAAATCCTTCTCGATCCCCCCGACCCGATGCTGCAGACCGGGCGTGCCCGGAACCGGCCAGACCCGGGCCAGCGTCTCGGCATCGCGGTTGTAGGGTTCGAACCCGTCCACTTCCGTGTGCTGCTTAACCGGGAATTTCTCGAACGTCGAGAAATCCGGGATCATCCATGGCTCCGACGCATTGGCGATATAGCCGTCGGTCAACAGCATGACCGGGGTCATGAACTTGGTGGCCAGCCGCACGGCCTCGATCGCGGTGTAGAAACAGTCGCCCGGACCGTTGGACGCCAGCACCACCAGCGGGCTGTCGGCGTTGCGGCCATAGACGGCCTGGTAGAGGTCGGACTGTTCGGTCTTCGTCGGCATGCCGGTCGACGGCCCTGCCCGCTGTGAATTCACGATCACCAGCGGCAGTTCCACCATGATGGCGAGGCCGATGGCCTCCGTCTTCAGCGCGATGCCGGGACCCGAACTCGACGTGACACCGATCTGGCCCGCGTATGACGCGCCGATGGCGGCACAGACTGCCGCGATCTCGTCTTCCGCCTGGAAGGTGGTGATGCCGAACTGCTTCAGCCGCGCCAGCGTGTGCAGCAGGGAAGAGGCCGGCGTGATGGGGTAGGAACCGAAGAACATCGGCAGTTCCGCCAGCTGCGTTCCCGCCGCCAGGCCCCAGGCCAGTGCCTCGGCACCGGCGACATTGCGGTAGAGGCCGCTGTCGATCTTTGCCGGACCGACCGTGTAGCCCAGGATCTCGCCCGGCAGTTCCACGGTCTCGCCATAGGCATGGCCGGCGTTCAGCGCGGCAACGTTCGCCGCCGCCACGTCCGGCATGGCCTTGAACTTGTTGTTCAGCCAGTCGATCGACGGCTGCCGGTCGCGACCGTAGAGCCAGTAGACCAGGCCCAGCAGCCACATGTTCTTGCAGCGCAGGGCATCGCGGGTGCCCAGGCCGAATTCCTTGACCGATTCCACCACCATCTTGGAAACGTCGATCTCCACCACCTGGTAGGGGTCGAGACTGCCGTCTTCCAGCGGGTTGGTATCGTAACCGGCCTTGCGCAGGTCACGTTCCTTGAAGGTGCCGCTGTCGACGAT
Organism: uncultured Alphaproteobacteria bacterium; assembly: GCA_913064755.1. Lineage (GTDB taxonomy): Bacteria > Pseudomonadota > Alphaproteobacteria > Minwuiales > Minwuiaceae > Minwuia. The sequence goes on along the minus strand of CAJYBQ010000149.1, from coordinate 2,341 downwards.
CACCAGGCCACCGCGACGCAGGTTGCCCAGGTTGACCTTCAGCGCGGCCGAATTCATCGCCACCAGCACATCGGGCTGATCACCGGCCGTCATGACCTCTCGCGCACCGAAATTGATCTGGAACGCGGAGACACCGAAGGTGGTGCCGGTAGGCGCGCGGATCTCGGCCGGGAAATCCGGGAAGGTGGCGAGGTCATTGCCCGCCAGTGCCGTCGATAGCGTGAACTGGCTACCGGTCAGCTGCATGCCGTCACCGGAATCTCCGGCGAAGCGCACGACAACCGACTCGAGAACTTCGCGATGGCCTTCGCGAGGCTCAGTAATCTCTGCAGTATTGGTCATTTAATCTGATACCCGGTTCCGCAAGTTTTCTTTCGTGCCGCTCGGCGCCGAACTCCCCAAGAAACGATTGCCGTACGCTGATCGACAGTCAACATAATGCGCTGCCCCGCGCTCGGCAACGGCGGTCGGCTGCAAAGCGCCATGTCATGCTCCCGGCCCTGCTCCTGCAACGATCATGTGCCCACCCCGCACGACGCCACGGACCCAGGGTTTACGCGCGCTTAACCCCTGCGGGCCTATCATGCCGCGGGATCGGGAACATCAAGGGGTGGTGCCAATGGCACTGATGGCGGACAAGGCAATGGCGACACCGGATCGCGAATCGAAGAGCGGACTTCTTGGTCGACTGGCGTCCTGGTGGGATTCCGACAGTCCCGCCAAGGGCAACGCAAGTTCGGGCATGACCTCCGCCGAACAGACCCTCGACGATCCCATCTGGCCGCGCGCGCGTGTCGACCTGGTTCAGCGCCTGTTCGGCGACGGCCTGGTCTGGCCGGGCGGCGAGGCCATGGTCAATCGCATGCTGCGTCCGCTGGAACAGGACATGGATGTCGACCTGGACAAGGACGCCCGGATCGTGGAACTGGGTGCCGGCCTCGGCGGTATCGGCGCGCGGCTCTCGCAACTGACAGGTGCCACCGTCACCGCTTTCGAAGACCGCATGGGCCTGGTGGACCACGGCGTGGCCTGGATCGAGAAATCCGGCGCATCGGTCAAGCTCGACCGGCGTGAACTCTATGACACCGGCTTGCGGCGCGGCTTTGCCGACGCGGTGATCGCACGCGACAGCTTCATGGCGGTGCGCCGCAAGAAGCACCTGTTCGATCACATCTTCAACGTGCTGAAACCAACCGGCAAGCTGGTCTACACGGACCTGTTCCTGACCGGCGAGGATCCCGAATGTCCGGAAGTCGCGGTCTGGTCGGCGATGGAGCCGCGACCGATGTACCTGATGAACCCGGAGTCCGCCCGCAACATGCTCTACGACATCGGCTTTGCCATGCCGGACTTCGTGGACATCACCGACGCCTACCTGGCCGGTATCCGGGAAGCCTTCGGACAGGTCGGCACCATTCTCAAGGAAGCCGGACCGGATGCCCTGACCCTGCAGCCACTGCTGGTGGCGGAGGCGGAATACTGGACCCGGCGCAGCACCCTGATGGAAAGCGGCGAGGTCCGCGCGTTCTGCGTGACGGCCAACATCTTCCAGGGCGGCGACATCTTTTGATGCCACTCCGCCGCCCCCCGTCCTGACCATCGGGAACCTCCGCGGCAATCGGGCCTGCGGGGCCAACGGTCCCGCAGCACGGTTGCGACGCCTGCGATATACGCATGCTTGGGCAAGGCCCGGGCGATGTATCACTGGGCAATGAAATCAAGCATATCCGGGCCAGCCGCATGACATTGACCAACGACCAGCCGCATCCGTCGGCCGCCAAGACAGACATCTGGCGGCCGAAGGCGGTAACCGGCATCCTGTTCATGTGCCTTGCCATCGCGATGTTCCCGCCGATGAACGCGACCGTGAAGTATCTCGGCGAAGCGGGCTATCCCTACGGCCAGATCGTCTGGGCGCGCTATGCGGGCCATTTCGCATTCCTGGTCATGGCCTTTGCCCCGCGCTACGGACGCTCCCTGTTCGTGACCCACCGACCCGGCGTGCAGGCCATCCGCTCGCTGCTGCTGTTCTCCTGCACGGCGCTGTATTTCTACGCGCTGCAGTTCGTGGACCTGACGCTTGCCGCCTCCATCAGCTTCACCAGCCCGATCCTGCTGACGGCCCTGTCGGTGCCGTTCCTGGGGGAAAAGGTCGGGATGCGCCGCTGGGTGGCCGTCATCATCGGCTTCGGCGGGGCACTGGTGATCATCCGCCCCGGCGGGACGGAGTTTCACTGGGCGACCCTGCTCGTGGTCGCGAACACGATCTGCTACGCCTTCTACCAGGTGTTGACGCGGAAGATCGCGGCGGCTGACACGCCCAAAACAACCATCTCCTACA
>CAJYBQ010000148.1 GCA_913064755.1 uncultured Alphaproteobacteria bacterium | reverse complement strand
AACAAATGTGTAAGGCAACACATCTTACTTGATGTTTGCTCTCAGATGTGACACGTAGTCACTTCTGTATATTTGCTATTAATCTTTTCTCGTTTTTTTTTTCAAGCAGAAGACGGCATACGAGATAAAGGAATGTGACTGGAGTTCAGACGTGTGCTCTTCCGATCCGCGCTGGAGAAACTGCTCCCCAGCAACATGCGGGAACTGAAATCCGGCAAGCAGCGCTACAGCATGTTCCTGAACGATTCAGGCGGCATCCTGGATGACCTGATGATCACCCGGCGCGACGATGATCTGCTGCTGGTGGTCAACGCGGCCTGCAAGGACGCCGACATCGCGCATCTGCAGGCGGCGATGCCCGCCGACGTGGCGGTGGTTCCCATGCCCGAACGGGCGCTGCTGGCCCTGCAGGGACCGCAGGCCGTGGCGGTGCTGGCCGGCCTGGTCCCCGGTGTCGATGACCTGACGTTCATGACGGCGGGCGGCTTCACCTGGGACGGTGCGGACCTCTGGATTTCGCGTTCCGGCTACACGGGCGAGGATGGCTGCGAGATCTCGGTGCCGGAGGGCAGGGCCGTGGCATTTGCCGAGGCGCTGCTGGCCGATGACCGCGTGCGATCCATCGGCCTGGGCGCGCGGGATTCCCTGCGGCTGGAGGCCGGGCTCTGCCTCTATGGTCACGACATCGACACCACCACCTCGCCGGTCGAGGCCAACCTGGTCTGGGCGATGCAGAAACGACGGCGGGAGGCCGGGGACTTTCCGGGCGGCAGCCGCATCCTGGCGGAGATTGCCAATGGCCCGTCACGTCGCCGCGTCGGGCTGCGACCGGAAGGCAGGGCACCGATCCGCGAGGGCGCGGCCATCCTGGACGGCAATGGCCGGAACGTCGGCCATGTGACATCGGGCGGGTTCGGACCCAGCGTCGGCGCGCCGGTGGCCATGGGCTATGTCGCGTCTGAACTGGCCGAGCCGGGTACCGCCCTGTTCGCCGAACAGCGGGGCAAGTCGTTGCCGATGCAGGTCGCGGCGATGCCCTTCGCGCCCCACAACTACAAGCGCTGATTCTGGCAAGAACGGCACCGAGAACAAGCGTGGTCGGGCAACCGGCTGCAAGAGAGACAACAGGACAGGCAAAGCGAGCAGGAGAGCACGATGTCGAACCGCAAGTACACCAAGGAACACGAGTGGGTAGAGGTTTCCGGCGCAGAAGCGACCATCGGGATCAGCGACTACGCGCAGGATCAGCTGGGTGATGTCGTCTACATCGACCTGCCGGACGTGGGACAGGACGTCGAGAAGGGCGCCGAGGCGGCGGTCATCGAATCCGTCAAGGCCGCCAGCGAGGTCTATGCCCCGGCCAGTGGCCAGGTGACCGCGCGCAACGACGCGCTGGACGACAACCCGGCCCTGGTCAACGAGAGCGCCGAAGGCGACGGCTGGTTCTACCGCATGACGCTGTCGGACCCGTCGCAGCTCGACGATCTGATGGACGCGGACGCCTACGCGAAGTTCCTGGAGACCCTTGACTGATGCGCTACCTGCCCCAGACGCCCGGCGACCGGGCCGCGATGTTGTCGGCGATCGGTGTCGACGGCATTGATGATCTGTTCCGCGACGTCCCCGCGGCCGTCCTGAACGCCAGCATCGACAGCCTGCCCGACCACCAGGGCGAGATGGCCGTGGAGCGCTATTTCCAGGGGTTCGCGCGCGAGAACCTCAGCCCGGCAAGTGCCCCCTGCTTCATCGGGGCAGGTGCCTATCACCACCACATTCCGGCAACCGTCGATCACCTGATCCAGCGCTCCGAGTTCCTGACGTCCTACACGCCGTACCAGCCGGAAATCCGCCAGGGCACGTTGCAGTACCTGTTCGAGTTCCAGACACAGGTGGCGATGCTGACCGGCATGGATGTGGCCAATGCGTCCATGTATGACGGTCCCACCGCAACCTCCGAAGCCGTGCTGATGGCCCACCGCATCACGAAGCGGAAGAAGTCCATCATCTCCGGTCGCCTGCATCCGCACTATCGCGAGACGACGGAAACGCTGTTGCGGTTCACGCCGCACGAGCTGGAGGTCCGTGACCCCGTGATCGGCGGCCAGGGTGGCCTGGCGGATGCCATCGACAAGGACACGGCCTGTGTCGTGGTCCAGAACCCGGACGTGTTCGGGGAGTTCAAGGACCTGACGGCGCTGGCCGATGCCTGCCACGCGCAGGGCGCGCTGCTGATCGTTGCGGTGACCGAGGTCGTGTCGCTTGGCCTGGTGACACCGCCGGGCGCGATGGGCGCCGATATTGTCACGGCGGAGGGGCAGAGCCTCGGCGTGCCGCTGTCGTTCGGTGGCCCGCATGTCGGCCTGTTCGCCTGCCGTCAGAAATACGTGCGGCAGATGCCCGGGCGGTTGGCCGGTGAAACGCTGGATGCGGATGGCAAGCGTGGCTACGTGCTGACGCTGAACGCCCGTGAACAGCATATCCGCCGCGAGAAGGCGACCAGCAACATCTGCACCAACGCGGGGCTCTGCGCGCTGGCGTTCTGCATCCATGTCACCCTGTTGGGTGAGGCGGGGCTGACGGGGCTGGCGGAGGTCAATCACCGCACGGCATCGCTGCTGGCCGACCGGCTGGCGGCCCTGCCGGGAGTGACCTTGCTGACGGAGCGGTTCTTCAACGAATTCGCCCTGGACATCGGTCGTCCGGCGGCGCCGGTGGTCGAGGCCCTGGCCGGGCGCGGCATCCTGGGCGGTGTTCCTGCCGCCCGCCTGTTCCCCGGCGAGCCGACACTGGAGAACGTGTTGCTGATTGCCGCGACCGAGACCGTGACCGCCGATGATATCGATCAGCTTGTAACCGCATTGCGGGAGGTGTCGTCATGACCCACGAACGCGAGACCATTTCCGGCGCCCGCGGCCTCGACCGCGACGAGCCGCTGAGCTTCGAACAGGATTCACCGGGGCGTTCCGGCGTGGACCTTCCCGCGGTGCCGGATGCGCCGGATCGTCTGGGTGACCTGCGCCGCAAGGATGCCATTGGCCTGCCGGGACTGGCAGAGCCGCAGGTGGTGCGCCATTTCGTGCGCTTGAGCCGGATGAACTATGCCATCGACTACGGCCTCTATCCGCTCGGGTCCTGCACCATGAAGCACAATCCGCGTCTGAACGAGCGCCTGGCACGTCTGCCGGGTATCGGGGACGTGCATCCGATGCAGCCCCAGTCCACGACCCAGGGCGTGCTGCGCCTGATGTCGGAACTGGCGCACTGGCTGACCGAACTCACCGGCATGGCAACCGTTGCCATGACGCCGGGGGCAGGCGCGCAGGGCGAGATGTGCGGCATGATGGCGATCCGCGCGGCGCACGAGGCACGCGGTGAGCCGCGCAAGCGGGTGCTGGTGCCGGAATCGGCCCATGGCACCAATCCGGCAACGGCGGCGATCTGTGGTTACGAGGTCGATACCATTCCGGCCACCGCGGACGGTCGTGTCGACATGGCGGCCTTCGAGGCCAAGCTGGGACCGGACGTGGCCGGCCTGATGCTGACCAATCCCAATACCTGTGGGCTGTTCGAACGCGACATCATCCGCATTGCCGAACTGATCCATGGCGTCGGCGGGTACTTCTACTGCGATGGCGCGAACTTCAACGCCATCGTGGGCAAGGTGCGCCCCGGCGACCTGGGCATCGATGCGATGCACATCAACCTGCACAAGACCTTCTCCACTCCGCACGGGGGCGGTGGCCCCGGTTCGGGGCCGGTGGTGCTGTCGGAGGCACTGGCACCCTACGCGCCGCTGCCGAAGGTGGTGCAGCGGAACGGCGTCTACGAACTGGTGGAACAGGAAGACGGCCCGCGGGTCGGTCGGATGAAGGGCTTCCACGGCCAGTTCGGCATGTTCGTCCGGGCGCTTGCCTACATGCAGAGCCACGGTCGCGATGGCCTGAAGCAGGTGGCGGAAGACGCCGTGCTGAACGCCAATTACGTCATGGCGAAGCTGCAGGACGTCCTGCCACCGGCCTATCCCGGCCCGTGCATGCACGAGGTGCTGGTGTCCGACAAGGGGCTGGACGGAACGGGCGTCGAAACCATGGATCTCGCCAAGGCGCTGATCGACGAGGGCTATCATCCGATGACGGTTTACTTCCCGCTCATCGTTCACGGGGCCATGTTGATCGAGCCGACGGAAACCGAGACACGGCAGACGCTGGATGACTTCATCGCGGTGATGCGGGGCCTGGTCGGGCAGGCGAAGGCCGGGGAGGCCGAATACTTCAAGGAAGCCCCGACCATGACGCCGCGCCGTCGCCTGGATGAGACCCTGGCCGCCCGCAAGCCGGTATTGCGCTGGGTGCCCGAAGCGCCGCTCGCCGATGCCGCGGAATAGCCGCGATCCAGGGAAAGAGGCAGGTCATGACCGAGTTTGAAGTCGATCCGCGCCTGGTCGCGGACAGCGTGGCGGTCATGGACCTGCCGCTTTGCGCCGTGCGCCTGGTGGATGACAGTCGCTGGCCGTGGCTGTTGCTGATCCCGCGCCGGGTCGGTGTTCGGGAACTGTTCGATCTCGGCCCGGCGGACCGTGCCCTGCTGATCGAGGAGACGGCGGCTGTCACGCGGGCCATCACCGGGGTCGGCCCCTGCGACAAGACCAATGTCGCGACCCTGGGCAACATGGTGGCCCAGATGCACTGGCATGTCATCGCCCGCCAGGTCGGCGACCCGGCCTGGCCCGGCCCGATCTGGGGCATCGGCAAGACCGTCCCCTATCCGCGCGCTGAACGGGTATTGACTGTCGAAACCGTCCGCGTGCTGATTGCGACAGAAATCGCGACCAGCGTGACGGAATGAGACTCGAAAGGGCGATTACATGGATTTTGCTACCCTGAAGCTGAGCCGGAAGCCGAACCAGTTTCTCATGGCGCCTCCGGGCCTGTGCCAGATGGCCAAGCCGCATGCGGACAGTCCGGTCTTCGCCATGTCGGCGGCCGAGCTGATGCAGCGGGTGGAAGCCCTGGCCGCCGGCGAGGCGCGGGTGACCGTTGCGAAAAAGGCGCCTGACGGCCTTTCCGCGACATTTGTTGCAAGATCAAAGGTCTTTCGATTTCCGGATATTATCGATGTTGCTGCCCAACCGCATGGCGAGGGCGGGTCGACGCTGGCGATCTATTCCCGCGCCCGCTACGGCGTACGGGATTTCGGCGTCAATCGTGCGCGGATCGAGAACTGGATCAGCCGCCTGAAGTGAGATCGCGCGCACGCGTTTCCGTGCCGCGTCCTGTGACCCCGGTCACATGGTTGATAAAGCGTAAATAAATCCGTGAATCTGGCATTCCCCTTGCCTTTGCTTAGGCAAATTACGTTTACGTAAAGGGGAGTTTGCGATGTCGGACGATATTCTGAGCCTTCTCGAAAGCTACTGGAACAGCAAGTGTGCGGCGGGCAGCCTGCCGTCGCGGCGCGATATCGATCCCTCGGAGATCCGGCGCCTGCTGGCACATATCGCCCTGGTCGACGTTGCCATGGACGGCGGCGGGTTCCGCTATCGCCTGGTCGGCACCCGCGTCGTGCAACAACTCGCCTATGACCCCACTGGCCGGGACCTGCAGTCCGGGGCCGGCACCGGGGAGGGCTCGCCCTTCTGGGATTTCCTGAACTCCATCGTGACAAGCCTTGCCCCCGGTTCGGCCGTGCTTCCCTATTTCGGCAAGAATGCTTCGTTTGGTTCGGTCCGGGTCAACGGCTTTCCGCTGGTGATGGATGGCCGTATCGACAAGATCCTGCTCGGCTTCAGCTTTGTCGGTGCAACGCAGATGCAGGAGGTTGCCTGCAATTAATACATTCATGAAATGTAGAAAAATTTAATTACCATCGCGATACGATATTTATATTGACTTCGGTGCTGCAGGGATGAAATCATTCCCATGCAAACAGCGGCACGTGAAATTCGAAACCACCCGCCACGGCGCTGCGGCATCGACCTTTCCGGTGATGCCGGTTTGCGAGAACAGGACTGGCCCACCCGGTTGACGGGCCCGCGGAATTTGATTGGGCAGCTTGCACCCGCGTCATCAAATGCTAAAGCGCCACGGAGCGAACTCCGTGGGCCCTCGTACGGCACGGAGTTCGGGGCAATGTTTCCCAGGAAGTCATATCTGTTTTCGTCCGGCGCTGGCTTGCGCCGGGTCCCAAGCCAGGCTTTCCGCCTGTTTGCCGGGCCGCGCGCGTTCGTGACCGGGTTCATTCCTACCGAGGGAGGGGCCTGATCATGCAGGCATTTCCGATTTTCCTGAAGCTGCGCGGACGCGCTGTCCTGCTGGCCGGTGGTGGTGACGCGGCGGCGGCGAAGCTGCGCCTGCTGCGCTCTGCCGGCGCCCTGGTACGTGTCGTTGCTGCCGATCCCGAAGCTTGCGTTGCCGAGCAGGTGGACGGCGACCAGGTGCAGCTGTTTCGGTCCGAAAACATCAATGCACACTTGGATGGTGTGGTTCTGGCAGTTATCGGCACGGGTGACGAGGACACGGATCGTCGGCTTGCCGAGGTGGCGCGGTCAGCCGGTGTCACGGTCAATGTCGTGGACCGTCCGGCCCTGTCCGATTTCACCATGCCGGCGATTGTCGATCGTGCGCCGGTGACGGTGGCCATATCCACCGGGGGTGCCGCACCGGCGCTGGCCCGCCAGGTGCGTGGCGCGGTGGAGGCCGCATTGCCTGCCCGCCTGGGTGCGCTTGCGGGTTTCGTCGACAATTTCAGGGGCGCCGTTGCCGCCGGCCGCGGCACGCCCAGGGCCCGCCGTCGTTTCTGGGACGCGTTCCTGTCCGGCCCCATTGCGCGCAAGGTTCTTGAGGGCGACGAGGGATCGGCGCGGCGGGACATGCTGTCCCTGGTCAACCAGGATGACCGGTCGGATGCACTCGGGCGCGTGGCCATCGTCGGCGCGGGGCCGGGTGACCCGGAACTGCTGACGCTGAAGGCGCACCGGCTGCTGAAGCAGGCCGACGTGATCGTGCACGACAAGCTGGTCGGCGCCGGCGTGCTGGAACTCGCCCGCCGCGATGCCCGGCTGGTCTATGTCGGCAAGTCGCGCGGCAATCACCACCGCAGCCAGGACGAGATCAACGAGATGATGGTCGCTGAGGCCGGGGAAGGGCACCTGGTGGTCCGCCTGAAGGGCGGCGATCCCTTCATCTTCGGTCGTGGCGGGGAAGAGGTCGAATACCTTCGCGCCCACGGGATCGAGGTGGAGGTCGTGCCCGGTATCACGGCGGCCTCCGGCTGCGCGGCGGCGGCGGGCTTTCCGCTGACGCAGCGCGGCAAGGCCACGGCGGTGACCTTCCTGTCCGGACAGGGCAAGGACGGTGCGCCGGACCTGGACTGGCGGGCGCTGGGGCAGTCGAACCACACGCTCGCGATCTACATGGGCATCGACACGGCGCGGGTATCCGCGCGGGAACTGGGTGCCAACGGTCGCGACCCGGCAACCCCGGTTGCCGGGCTCGAGAATGGCCCCCTGCCGACCCCGCGGGTCGCGGAGGGGGGGCTGGAGCCGCTGCCCGAGCTGGGTCGAAACCACCAGGCGATTAC
>CAJYBQ010000147.1 GCA_913064755.1 uncultured Alphaproteobacteria bacterium | reverse complement strand
CCTGCAGCAATTCCTCCACCCAGGGCCGCAGGCCGATGCTCGAGTCCCGGGGACCGTGATCGGATGCACGCAGCGACAGCAGCGCGCCGCGTTCATTGCCGAACAGTCGCAGTGACCGGTCGATCTGGTCGAGCCGATCGATATCCAGCGCAAGTGTGAAAACCCGGTAACTCAGGCGATGGCGCTTCGGGCGATGCCGCACGTGCACGACCCGACCGGCATAGATGCTGCCCGCCGGCCCGGGTTTCGCGGTCCTGACGGTCTTCGCTCCAATACCTGTCGCGGCGGGTCGGGTCATGCCGCCTGCCCGGTCGTGTTCATCAGTTCCTGCCAGCCGTGGGGCATGTGCAGGCGCCCGGATTCATGCGGCACGTCCCAGGGTCGCCGGACTCCGCCCAGTGCCTCGGCGACGGCCAGTCCCGCCTGCACACCATCCTCATGGAAACCATCCCCCAGGTAACTGCCACAGAACCATGTCCGTCGATGCCCCTGGATGTTCCACATCAGGCCGCGCATCCGGATCGCGGCGGCATCGAAGACCGGGTGATCATAGGGCACGGAACGCAGTATCGTCCCCTCCGCCGGTTGGGACACCGGGTTCAGGGTCAGGAACAGGTCATGCTGCGTGTCCAGCGGTTGCAGGTTGTTCATCCAGTAGCTGACGCAGAGTTGCTGTGCGTCATCGCCGCCCTCGGCCTGTCGCGCCAGGTAGTTCCAGCTGGCCCATACCCGCCGCCGCCGGGGCATCAAAGACTTGTCGGTATGCAGTACAGCCATGTTCTTCTGATAGCGGAACGCGCCGAGCATCCGCTGTTCCGCGCCATCCGCGTCCTTCAGCAGACCGAGCGCCTCGTCAGCGTGGCAGGCGAACACGACCTCGTCGAATTCCGCAACGCCGCCCTGCCGATCCTCCACCCGCACACCAAGCGGCAGTCGCGTCACCGCTTCCACCGCCGTGTTCAGGCGAATCCGGTCGCGGATGTCGGCGGTCAGGCGCTGGACATATTCCCGGCTGCCGCCGCGCACGGTGGACCACTGCGGTCGGTCGCTCAGACCCAGCAGGCCGTGATTGTGCATGAACCGGAACAGGCTGCGCGCCGGGTAGTCGAGCATCTGCTCCGCGGGCGTGGACCAGATCGCGGCGGTCATCGGCAGCAGGTGGTCACGGACGAATGCCTGGCCCAGCCGCTGCCGTCCCAGGTATTCTCCCAGGGTCATGAACTCGGGCGTGTCCGCGAATGATTCACTGGCCTCGGCGTAGAACCGGCGGATATCGACCAGCACGCGCCAGAACTCGGGCCGGACGATGTTGCGTCTCTGCCCGAACAGCCGCGACAGCGCAGCGCCCCCGTATTCGAAGCGCCCGTGATCGGCGGAAACGGAGAACGACATCTCCGACGTTGCAACGGGCACGTCCAGGTGGGCAAACAGCGCGTTCAGGTTCGGATAGTTGCGGTCATTGAAGACGATGAAACCCGTATCGACCGGGATCGGTCCGTCACCGGGGTCGACATCGACCGTATTGGCATGACCGCCGATATGCTCGGCACGATCATAGACCGTGACCCGGTGCCTCTGGGACAGCAGCCACGCGGCCGACATGCCCGCGATGCCCGAACCGATGACCGCGATGTTCCGTCCGCTCATTCCGTGAGAGTGCATTGAATTCCTGCCAGCGCAATGGTGTCGCCGCTGTCGGGTGTCAGCTTGCCGAACAGTGGACATTCAACCTACGTTACGTGAACGCTGGTGCAGTGGATCACCGGTTGAGGGCGAGGATCGGATGTTGCGGGTGATCCGATCACGGAAGCCCCGCGTAAGAGTGTGCATGAGGGCGATCTTGACCAGAACATCCGACACCGGAATGACGCAGGACGCAGCACTCTCGATCAATGACCTCAACGGGTTGCTGGCGCGGGTGGCTGGGTCGCGGAGCCGTTCGGCATTCCGCGAACTGTTCAGCCACTTCGCGCCGCGTATCAAGGGTTTCATGATGAAATCCGGCACCAGCGAGGAAATGGCCGAGGAGATCGTGCAGGAAACCATGGTGACGGTCTGGACCAAGGCGGCGCAGTTCGATCCCGCCAAGGCCGGGGCGTCGACATGGATATTCACCATCGCCCGCAACAAGCGCATCGACATCATGCGGCGCGTCAACCGTCCGGCACCCGATCCGGAAGACCCGATGTTTCAACCGGACCCGCCGATCAATGGTGAGGACTTCACCCAGTCGAACGAGGACCAGGTGCGGGTGCGTGCCGCCCTGGAACACCTGCCGCCCGAACAGGCGGAGATCATACGGCTGTCTTTCTTCGACAGCCTGACCCATTCCGAAATCGCAGCGCAGCTTGCCCTGCCGCTGGGGACCGTCAAGTCACGGCTGAGACTGTCGTTCCGCAAGATACGTTCAGCTTTGGGAGATGAGAGATGATGATACGTCATCACCCGAATGACGCGACCCTGCTGACCTATGCGTCGGGAGGCCTGTCTACGGCCCTGTCCACGATCGTTGCCACGCACCTCGGTGCCTGCCCGTCCTGCCGCGCAAGCGCTGCACGGGCCGAGCAGATAGGCGGCGCGCTGTTGAGCGGTGTGGAGCCGGTTGACGTTGCGACCAGCGTGCTCGACCGGATATTCGACCGCATCGATGCCGGCGAGCCGGAACAGGAGCCGACGACGGCACCCCGGTTCGGCCACCAGGGCCTGCCGGCACCGCTCGGCAGCCTGCTGCCGGAAGACATGGATTCCCTGCGCTGGTGGCCTGTCGGTCCCGGAATTCGCCAGGCCCGGCTGGGTGAAGGCGAGGCCGCGGTGCGCCTGTTGCGCATTGCCCCCGGTCGCGCGGTGCCGCACCACAGTCATGGCGGTCACGAGATGACGATGATCGTGTCCGGTTCCTACACGGACGAGATCGGGCGCTTCCTGCCCGGCGACGTTGCCGACCTGGACCCGGACGTGGCGCATCAACCCGTTTCCGATGCGGCGACCGACTGCATCTGCGTCATCGCCACCGACGCGCCGCTGGAATTCACCGGCTGGGTGCCGCGCCTGATGCAGTCGCTGGTACGAATCTGACGATGTGGTAACGATCTACGGCTCATCCCCTCCCGCGCCTGACTGGTGGAGAACGCCGCGTGTCTGATCCCGTGCCTGCCGAACCGATCGCCGCCCCCGTCGCAGAACAGCGTCCCCATGCCCTGACGGCGCATGGCGAAACCCGCCAGGACCCCTGGTACTGGCTGCGCGACGAGAACTGGCGGGAGGTCATGCGTGACCCGTCCGTGCTGGCCCCTGACATCCGCGCCTACCTGGAGGCGGAGAACGCCTATGCCGATGCCCAGCTGGCGGACGTGGCCGACCTGCGCCAGACCCTGTTCGAGGAGTTGAAAGGCCGACTGAAACAGGATGACTCGAGCGTCCCGGCTCCGGACGGGCCATTCGCCTATTTCATGCGCTACCTGCCCGGGGCGGAGCATCCGCAGTTCTGCCGGACACCCCGTGACGGTGGCGACACGGAGATCTTGCTGGACGGGGATCGGATGGCTGAAGGACACGCGTTCTTCCGCCTGGGGACCCTGCGCCCCTCCCCTGACCACACGCGCCTTGCCGTCTCATGCGACACCAAGGGGTCGGAACTCTACGGTATCGAGATCATCGACCTGGCGACCGGGACCACCATCGAGACCGGTCCGGCCGGCACCAGTGGCGAAGTCGTCTGGGCCGCGGACAGCAGGCATTACTTCTACACCCGCCTGAACGATGACCTGCGCCCGGACAGCGCCTTCTGCCATCGCATGGGAGACGCGGTCGAAAGTGACCGGCTGATCTATCGCGAACCCGACAGCGGTTATTACCTGGGTATCGACAACGGGGAGAGCCGTCGGTTCCTCTATATCGTGTCCAGCGCATCGGAGATGAGCGAGGTGAGGGTGCTGCCGACCGACCTGTCGGAGATGACGCCTCGCCTGATCGCCGCCCGGCGAGATGGCCACGACTATGATGTCACCGACCAGGGTGATCGCTTCGTCATCCGCACCAACCGCGACGATGCCATCGACTACAAGCTGATGAGCGCCCCGCTCGACCAGGCCGGGGAGGAGAACTGGACCGACCTGGTGCCGGCAAGGGAAGGGCGACTGCTGCGGGCTGTCCGCGCGTTCTCCCGCTGGCTGGTGCACCTGGAAACCGTCAATGCCCTGCCCCGCATTGTGGTGACCGACACGACCAGCGGCGCGCAGCATGACATCGCCTTCGACGAGGAGGCCTACAGCATCGGCATCGCTGGTGGTGAATATGTCTCCGACACCGTCAGGTTCACCTATTCGTCGCCGACGACACCGGAACGCACCTTCGACTACGACATGGCGACACGCGAACGGCGGCTGGTGAAGAGCCAGGAAATCCCGTCCGGCCACGACCCGGCGGACTATGTCGTGCGCCGGCTGCAGGCGACGGCGGAGGACGGCACGCAGATCCCGCTCACCCTGCTGCACCACAGGGATACGCCGCCTGCCCCGGAGACGCCGGTGCTGCTGTATGGCTACGGGTCCTACGGCATGTCGATGCCGGCAAGCTTCAGCCCGCACCGTCTCAGCCTGGTGAACCGGGGCTTCACCTACGTCATCGCGCATATCCGCGGCGGCATGGAGAAGGGCTACCGCTGGTACACCGACGGCAAGCTGGAGAACAAGCGAAACACCTTCACCGATTTCGTGGCGGCGGGGCGTTCGCTGGTGGACATGGGACTGGCGGCCCCCGGCAACATCGCCATCCATGGCGGCAGTGCCGGCGGCATGCTGGTGGGTGCTGCGGCCAACATGGCCCCCACGCTGTGGCGTGCCGTGGTGGCGGAGGTGCCATTCGTCGATTGCCTGACCACCATCCTGGACGAAAGCCTGCCCCTGACGCCGCCGGAGTGGACGGAGTGGGGCAACCCGGTCGTGTCGAAGGACATCCACGACCTGATGAAGTCCTACAGTCCCTATGACAATGTCGCGGCCATGGACTACCCGGCCATGCTGATCACCGGCGGACTGACCGATCCGCGTGTCACCTACTGGGAACCGGCGAAGTGGGCCGCGCGGCTGCGTGCAACGCGCACCAATGACAGCCTGCTGCTGTTGCAGATCAACATGGAGTCAGGACACGGCGGCTCTGCCGGTCGCTTCGACAAGCTGCACGAGATTGCCCGCAACCATGCCTTCCTGCTGAAGGTCTTCGGCAGGACGTGATCAGCAGGCGGCAGGACGCGAGCGTGCCGGTGCAGCCGCCAGACAGGTGAACGATCTCGGGTTGCTGGGACTAGTTGCTCTGGGCGCGCGGGAAACGAACGGCCACGTCCTTGTGCAGTTCCAGGTCGCGATACAGGTCGTCCAGCGGCGCGGGCGCACCATTGCGGATCTGGTATTCGCGGTTCTGGAAATGCAGCGTGCGGATCGACGCATAGAGGTCGATCGACGTCGCTTCCAGCGATTCCGAGGCTTCGATGGTTTCCGACCGGTTGTCGACAATGCCGGCACCCGTGCGGGAAATCGCGGGCACGAAGCCGAAGACCATGCCGAAGGGGTCCGTGAAGATATCCACGACCTTGCCGGCGGTATCACGCACGTTCGACGGGCCGAAGAGCGGCAGCATCACGTAGGGACCCGAGTCACTGCCCCAGACGGCCAGGGTCTGTCCGAAATCTTCCTTGCGCCGCTCGAAGTTGCCGGCGGTCGTGATGTCGAACAGGCCGCCAAGACCCACGGTGGTATTGATCATGAAGCGGATGAAGGTGTTCCAGCTTGCCTCCGCATCGCCCTGCAGGATGTTGTTGAACAGGGTCTGCGGCTCGGTCAGGTTCTCGAGCGCGTTCGACAGGCCATCCCGGAAGGGTTCCGGGGCCACCGTGCGGTAACCGCGCGCAACCGGACGGATCAGTCCGCGATCCAGGCCCAGGTTGAACTGGAAAATCTCGCGGTTGGTTTCCTCGTAGGGGTCACGCACGTCGGCGGCGCTTGCCGGTGCAGCAGCGGCCAGAACGGTCGCAAGGCCAAGCGCACCTGCAACCATTGTCGAACGAAGATCAAAGACTGATTTCATCTGCAACTTGCTCCCCGCTTTCGGCCGCATCGTCACGTTCCCCGAGCGAATCGCGTCATGTCGGAATGCGTTAACACGCCCTATTTGGCCGCAACGGGCACACGATACAAGCATACAGTTATCGAAGTGTGACCATTGCCATTAACCACACCGAAGCCGCATATACCCCAAGCGGCGTACCCACTTACCCCATTCCGGCACATGCGCGAAGCGGTCGCCGGTCAAGGCCGCCAGTTGCGGAAAACCGACCGCCCCTCCCGCGCGGCCAGCCCGGCCGATGCCTCGATGACCCGGAACGGAAGGGCATCGCCGCGCACATCGGGCCTGCGCATGCAGACCATGGACAAGTCCCGCCGCAATCGTGGATTGTTGGTGCCTGTGAGCAATCTTGGGGAGGGCGGCGACACCATGGGATATCGGTCAATCTACAGGCCCGGACTGTTTGACGGGCAGACGATCATCGTGACCGGAGGCGGGTCCGGCATCGGCCGTTGCACCGCGCATGAGCTGGCATCCCTGGGTGCCACCGTGGCCCTGGTCGGGCGGCGCATCGAACGGCTGGAGGCCGTGGCAGCCGAGATCGTGGAGGACGGCGGCAAGGCCATCATCCATGCCTGCGACCTTAGGGACGAGGAAGCGGTCACCGCGATGGTCGCCGATGTCATCGCGCGGGGTGGCCGCGTCGACGGCCTGGTCAACAATGCGGGCGGACAGTTCACCAGCCCGGCGGCCGACATGAGCCAGAAGGGCTTCGAGACCGTGGTGCGCAACAACCTGGTTTCCGGCTTCTCTGCCGCGCGCCAGTGCTATGTCCAGTGGATGCGCGACCACGGCGGCGCCATCGTCAACATCGTCGCCGACCCGACCAGCGGCACCCCCGCCATGGTTCACACCGGCGCGGCGCGTTCCGGCATGATGAGCGTGACCGAGACACTGGCCGTCGAATGGGCCCCGTCCGGCGTCCGCATCAACGCCGTGGTGCCTGGATACATCGCATCATCGGGCATGGATACCTACAGCCCCGAGATGCAGGAGAAATTCCGCGAGACCACGAAGAAGATGCCGATGAAGCGCATGGGCACGGAATCCGAAATATCGTCCGTCATCTGCTTCCTGCTGTCGGAGGGCGCATCCTACGTCTCGGGTGCCAGCTATTACGCGCATGGTGCCAGCCTCTCGATCCGGCAGGACTGGACAATTCCCGATCATGACCGATCCACCCCCTACCAGGGCTTCCATCGCTACAGCGCGCCCAAGATGCTGACGGGCGAGAAATAGACCTCAATCCCTGTAACGAGCCGCCTCTGCGGATGACGGATCGGCCGCCTGGCGCTCTGCCCTGGCGGATCCCGATACATGCGCCTCCACGTCGACGGACCTGAGCGGAGCATCGCATTCGGAACAGGTCATCCGCGGCCGGGTGACGTGGGCGCAACCCGCGTGGAACACCTGCACCGGGCGTGCCGCGCCTCCCAGCCCATCACTCCTCCACCTCGTCCTCCCAGAGATCGCCGGCCACGGCGGCTGTCCGG
>CAJYBQ010000146.1 GCA_913064755.1 uncultured Alphaproteobacteria bacterium | reverse complement strand
CTTGGACATCTTCAGCCGCTCGGAAGCCAGTTTGTAATTGCTTTCCACAGCCCGTGAGCGGGCGGTCAGTTCCTCAACCTCAAGTTCACGCTGTTTAACCTGTTCGCGCATCACCTGGATGGTTGATGACAATTCGCGACGGCGGGCTTCATAAGCCTGACGCTGTGCGGAAACGATGGCGGCGCGACGCTTGGCTACAGTTTCGGGGAAGGTCAGTTCACTGCCGGATGCTTCAGCTTCCAGACGAGCAAGAACATGACCTCGGGGGAGGGCGGTATCCTCACCACGAACAGCGCGGAATTCTACGGCCTGGCGGAGAGCTTCCACTCCTTCGGTCGACGCCCCGGCCCGGCTCGGTACGACCACTATACGCTGGCCTGGACTCCCCGTCCCTCCGGCGTGCAGGCCGCCGTGCTCCGCGGGCCGCTCACCCGGCCCCAGCCCGCGACCGCGCCTCCCCTCCCCGCCGGCCACCCCCCCGCCGCGGCCCCGCCGGCCACGCCAACCTACGCCAGGCCGGCGTCGCTCATGCGGGTCGGCACGGTGACGGCCAGCAGGCGGGGCCGGTCCGCACCGAAGGCATCGGCCGCTTCCCGCGCCGCCGCGATCATGGCCGCGCCACCGGAGGCATGCAGCGTCAGATAGGCCGGTGCCAGGCTGCGCGCCAGCGATGCCACCGCGCCCGCGACCGTGTTGGGAATGTCGTGCAGCTTCAGGTCGATGAACAGCGGCAGGTCCCGGCGCAGCGCATCCGGCAGCACCGCGCGCACGCCCTGCGGCCCGTTCGCCATGAAGAACTGCTTGCCCAGCTTGATGCCACCCACGACACCGGCAAGCCGGGCCGCACTGGCCGATGCCGCGGCGACATCATCGGTGTCGATGGCAACGAAGATCGGATTGGGGTTCTGGTGCGCTGTATCGGACATGGGGGCGTTATAGTCGTCCTGACCGTCCGGCAAAACAAAACTGTGGCGAGGCGGAGAGATTTTCGCTTTTTCATTGCCCCTGCCTTCGCCAGATAGGGAGGAGCAGACGAGAAACAGCTGGAGGACGGCATGGCCACGGCAGCATTGCGTATCGAAGAGGATGACAGGGTCTCGACCGGGGAAGCCGTTCGGGCCGAGATCATCTACACGCCGGATGACGGCAAGCGCCACCAGGTGTTCATCCCGCCGGAGGGCACCGCCACCGAGACCCGCCGGTCGCACCCCGATCAGCCCGTGACGGTCAGCATCCGCGACGGCAGGGCCGATGCGGACAGCTTCGACCTCGACCGCTCCGGTTTCGCCTTCCGGACCGTCGCGACCGGGGTCAGGGACTTCCATGACCCGGCCGAGGTGGAACAGACCTATTACCCGGAACTGGAAGCCCTGCTGAAGGCGGAGACCGGGGCCAGCCGGGTGCGCATCTTCGACCATACCGTCCGGGTCACCGGTGGCGGAGATGCCGACAGGCCGACACGGCTGCCCGTGCATCGCGCCCATGTCGACTACACCGTGAAGTCCGGCCCGGAGCGGGTGCGCGACCTGATGGGTGACGAGGCCGAGGCCCTGCTGGCCGGGCGCGTGGCCGAGATCAACGTCTGGCGCCCGATCGTCGGGCCGGTGCTGGCCTCCCCGCTCGCCGTGGCGGAGGCGGACAGCCTGAACCCGGAGGAACTGATCGCCACCGACCTGATCTACGAGGACCGGGTGGGAGAGATCTACGAATTCGCCCCGAACCCGGCGCACCGCTGGGTCTATTTCCCGGAAATGACGCGGGACGAGGTGCTGTTGCTGAAGAGCTATGATTCAGCCACCGATGGCCGCGCCCGCTTCACGCCCCACACCGCCTTCACCCACCCGGACACCCCGGCAGACGCCCCGGCCCGCCAGAGCATCGAGGTCCGCGCCTTCGTCTTCTTCGACTGAGGGACATGCGGCACGGCGGCAGGGATCGACCGCGACCGTCACCACCGCACCGGTCATGCCGGAACCGCGAAGCGCGGGTCGGGCGAGACCGGTGCGGGAGTGGTTAGAAGACCGGGGGCCGGGCGACCTGCCCGGCCGGTCGTCAGCCCTTTGCAGCCTGGATGGCGCGCCAGATGGTCTGCGGGTTTGCCGGCATGTCGATGGAGGTGACGCCCAGGTCGGACAGGGCGTCGATGATGCCGTTGATCACCACCGGCGGTCCGGCGACGCAACCGGCCTCGCCACAACCCTTGGTGCCCAGCATGTTGGATTCGCAGGGAATCTCCTCGCGGCTGAAGGAGAAATAGGGCACGTCGTCGGCACGGGGCAGGCCGTAGTCCATCATGGACCCGGCGACCATCTGGCCGTCCTCGTCATAGACGCCGTGTTCCATCAGGGCCTGGCCGACGCCCTGCACGATGCCGCCATGCACCTGGCTTTCCACGAACAGCGGATTGACCACGCGGCCGAAGTCGTCGACCACGGTCCAGCGGTCGATCTTCACCCGGCCCGTCGCCGGATCGACCTCGATCTCCATGACATGGCAGCCGTTGGGATAGGTGATCGGGTTCAGCGCCGTGGTCTCGCGCGTGTCCAGCGTCTCGACCTGCCCGGCAAGCGCCATGCCCTTGGCCTTCTCGGCCAGGTCCACGATGTCGATGGAGCGGTCGGTACCGACGACGCGGAAATTGCCTTCGCCGAACTCGATATCGACGGCACTGGTCTCGAACAGTTCCGCCGCGGCGGCCTTGCCCTTGCCGATGACCGTGTCGGACATCTTGTTGATCGCCGTGCCCGTGGATACCAGCGAACGGGACCCGCCCGTGCCGCCACCGGTCGGGATCGCGTCGGTGTCGCCCATGACGATCCGGATGCGCTCCGCATCGAGACCCAGGCGGTCGGACACGATCTGGGTAAAGGCGGTTTCATGCCCCTGCCCGTTCGACTGGGTGCCGACGAAGATCGACACCATGCCGTCGTCCTCGAAGCGGATCGCCGCCGATTCCTCCGGCATGCCTGCCGTTGCCTCGACGTAATAGGCGATGCCGCGACCGCGCTTCCAGCCACGGCTCTCGGTCTCCGCGCGGCGGGCAGCGAAGCTGTCCCAGTCGGCTTCCTTCAGGGCGCGTTCCATGACGCGCGGGAAGTCGCCGGAATCGTATTTCTCCCCGGTCGCGGTGGTATAGGGCATCTGTTCGGGCTGCACGAAGTTGCGTCGGCGCACTTCCTCCGGGCCGAGGCCGGTTTCCATGGCGACCTTGTTCACCAGCCGCTCGATCAGGTAGATCGCCTCCGGCCGTCCGGCACCGCGATAGGCGTCGACCGGCGCGGTATTGGTCATGACCCCGTGCACGTTCAGATACATCGTCGGCACGTTGTAGACGCCAGGCAGCACCTTGGCATGCGCCGCCGTCGGGATCAGGCACGACATGGTGGACAGGTAACCGCCCAGGTTGGCCGTCGTATGCACCTTCAGTCCCAGGAACTTCGCGTTCTCGTCAATCGCCATCTCGGCCCATGACCAGTGATCGCGGCCCTGGGTGTCGGTCAGGAAGGCTTCCTGGCGGTCCGAGGTCCAGCGTACCGGCCGCTGCAGCTTCCGCGCCGCATAGCTCGACAGGATGTGTTCGGGATAGAAGAACAGCTTCATGCCGAAGCCGCCGCCGACGTCCGGAGTCACCACGCGCACCTGGTCCGCCTCGATCCCCAGGCAACCGGCCAACTGGCGCTTGATGCCCCAGCCACCCTGCGTCGGGGTGTAGAGGGTAACCCGGTCGCCTTCCTTGTCGTAGGTGGCGATGGCCACCCGCGCTTCCATGGAATTCACCACGATGCGCTGGTTGATGACCTCGACACGCACGACCTTGTGGGCATTGGCGAAGGCCGCCTCGGTCCCGGCCTGGTCACCATGTTCGAAATCGAAGCAGAGGTTGCCCGGGGTGTCGTCATGCAGCTGCGGCGCACCCTCGGCCTTGGCGGCGCGGGCATCCGACACGGCGGGCAGCGGTTCGTAATCGACCATCACGGCGTCGGCGGCATCCCGCGCCGCCGCCATGGTCTCTGCCACGACGAAGGCGATACCGTCACCGACGTGCCGCGCCTTGTCGACGGCCAGCGCATGATGCGCCGGTTCGGAGCGCTTGGAGCCGTCCCGGTTCTTCACCGGCCAGAGGCTCGGCAATCCGGCGACACCGGCGTCCAGCAGTTCCTGGCCGGTGATGATGTCCACGACGCCCGGCATCTGCTTGGCGTCATCCACATCGACGGAGAGGATCTTCGCATGGGCATGCGGGGAGCGCACGACGACGGCATAGAGCTGCCCGTCGAAATGGTGGTCGTCGGAATAGTTCCCGTGGCCGGTGATGAAACGAACATCCTCGACGCGGCGGACAGCCTGCGCGATCCCGAACTTGGTCATGGTACTTACCCCTCCCGGCAGAAAAACAGGCGGCCCCGTTGCTTCAACCAAGCGGGGCCGCAATCAGTGATGTTAAGTGTGGCGCGCGCTTTGACAAGCCCCTGCCGCCACCCAGATTGTCTCAGACCGCATGGTCCGTTCCGACCCGCGCGTCATACCGCGTCGGGTTGCTGCATCGGATGCGCCGCGGCGAAGGCAGGCAGTTCGTTGCAGGTCCGGTCGATGCGCACCAGGGTCGGATAGGCCGCCAGGTCCAGGTCGAAGCGACGGGCGAAGAACAGTTGCGGCACCAGGCAGGCGTCGGCGATGCCCGGCGCCTCGCCATGACAGAACGTGCCGGTCTCGGCATCGCCCGACAATTGGGCCTCCAGCCCGGCGAGGCCCAGGTGCGTCCAGTGGGCGATCCAGGCCGCACGGCCGTCCTGGCCGGCGCCGAGGTCATGTTCGACATGGTTAAGGACACGCAGGTTGCTCAGCGGATGGATGTCCGCCGACATGGCCAGCGCCAGGCCGAGTACCCGCGCCCGGCCCGCCGCATCCGACGGCACCATGGGCGGGTCCGGGTGCAGGGCGTCCAGGTAGTCGATGATCGCGAGAGACTGGTGGATACGGTGCCCGTCATGTTCCAGGACCGGCACCAGCCCGACGGGGCTGACGGCCCTGAACGCCGCCTCCTGCTGCTCGCCCTTGAACAGGTTGACGTGGACGTGCTCCGCCTCGACACCCTTCAGGCCCATGACGATGCGCACCCGGTAGGCCGCCGAGGAACGGAAGTAATCGTAGAATCTCATTGCTTGTCTCCACCCGTGGACGATGGCCCGGCAGCGGCATAGAGGGATCGTGCCCCCTGCGCCCGCAGTCGCGGCAGGTCGGTCGCGATGGCCGCCTTCAGATCGGCCAGCAGGTCGCGGGCCGCGGGGTGATCCCCGTCCAGGCCCACCTGCGTGGCCCGGGCCAGCGCCCTCGCCCAGTTCCGGATCAGGTCCCGCGCCGTCACCGCCGCCGGATCGAAGCGGCGATAGATGCGTCCGATCTCCATAGCCACCATGTCGCCGACCTGGTCAGCCCGCGCCCCGGCCTCGTCCAGCAGTTGCTGATGGATCAGGTCGATGAAACCGTTCAGCCGGGCGACATCGCCATCCAGCGTTTCGGGGTCGTGGCGCCGTGCCATGGCACCCAGCCGTGTCGCGTCGGCGACCGTTTCCGACAGTTCGGCCGCCGTCAGGTCCAGCCCGGCATGTGCCGAGACCGCGTCGGCGACCGTCGCGGCGGAGCCGTCGTGCAGGTACGGCGCGGTTTCGGCCAGTCCGCGCAGCACCGGTGCCTCCACCGGCTGGCCGGTCCCGATGTCATGCACCCGGCGGGGCGGCAACTGGCGGGCGTCGCCGTGGCAGGACCGGCAATGGCGCTGATAGGCCGCGCCGGTCGGGTCGGTGGGCAAGGCATCGGTGAAACCGAATTCCATCTGCCAGGCAACCAGCGCGTCCATCAGCCAGTCATCCAGCGGCGGGCCACCGAATTCCCGCGTGATGACATTGTGGCTGAACGCACGCAGGGTCGGGAAACGCCCGTCGTGGCCATAGGGCGCGGTCCAGCGGACGCCGCGCAGGCTGGGAATGTTCACCGGGTTGAAGCTGCCGTCATCCTCCCGGAAGTGAAACGCCAGATGGGTCAGGTCGACATTGCCGGGCTGGTCGGATGCACCCGGCAGCGTGAAGGATGTATTGGCCGCACCATTGGTGTGACAGGCCTCGCAGGATATGCCGCGCCGCGCCGCGTCCCGGCCCAGTGTCAGCGGGCTGCGGAACACGAGCTCCCCCAGCCGCGCGAGGTATCCCGGCGTGCCGCCCCGCTGTTCGCTGATGATGGCGCGAACCGGATACTCGGCCAGCGTGGTTTCGATGCGCGACCCGGGGGGCAGCCACTTCAGGGGATCTTCCTGCGCCGCGACCGCCATGGGCAGCAGCAGCCCGACCGCGCACAGCAGGATCGCGAGAAGTGCCGTCCGTGCCGCCGATGGGGGCTTCTGCATCAGTTCATCCTGCGTTGAGCATGCCCGGGGTCAGCCGTTCCAGGATCCACGGGGCGACCGGCGGAACACGTGTCATCTGCCAGCGCTTCGCCAGTGTATCAAGGGTTCCGTCGGCCTGCATCTCGTCCAGTATCAGGTTCACCTTGTCGCGCAGGACCGCGTCCCGCTCCAGCACCGCCAGGCCCATGTTGACACCGAAGGGGTGAACGTACCCCGTCCATTTCAGCGGCGCATCGCCGTTGCGGCGCATGAAGTTGTCGAACCGGTGCAGTTCGATCAGCACCGCGTCGAACTCGCCGGCTGCAAAGCGGGGCAGCAGGTCCTTGGTTTCCGAGACATGGGCGATGTCGTCGGCCAGGATTCCCCCGCTGTTGCGGAACAGCAGGGTGCTGGCCATCGTCCCGACCTCCGCCCCCAGGCGCAGGCCCTTCAGGTCCGCCAGCTTGTCGACCTGGCGTCCTTTCGCGCCCGGCCCGACGATCACGCCGTAGGATGCGCGGTAATAGGGCTGCGTCGCGCTCAGCACGCCCAGCGGCACCAGCCGCCCACGCTCCGCGCGGTTCATGCCGTCATGTTCGGGCAGGGCCCCCTTGTCGGTCTCCGGCTTGCCGAGGGTGGAGCCGAGCAGGGGATAGCCCGCGATCAGGTCGCACAGGCCGTCGGAGAGCAGGGCATTGGCCTCCCACACCGGGACGGCTTCCTCGTCATTCTCCGATTCGAACCACTGGACCTTCAGCGGGCGTCCCAAGCGCCGGGCGATCTCTTCCGCCACGCCGTGGTCGAAGCCTCCCTTGCGGGGGCCGAAACTGAAGGAAAGTGGCGGCGAATCCTCTTCCAGGCAGACCGTCAGCGGCGCGGGCTGGGCCTGCACGCCGGAAATCATCGCCAGGGCGCAGAGCGCGGAGACCGCGACCCCTGCCAGGACCTGCCCGCATGCCGTGCGCATCAGAGCTTGCCCCGCGTCTTGGTATAGGCCCAGAGGTGATCGATCTCCTCGGCCGAAAGGATGTCACCCCAGGCAGGCATCTCGTTGCGTCCCTTCTTGCCGTCCTTCACCGACTTGATGAAGCGGCTTCGCGCGCCCAGCGGGAACTTGCGCAGGTCGAAGGCACGGGCGCCGGAGTTGACCATGTTGGGACCATGGCAGATGACGCAATAGGTATTGTAGAGGTCCCGGCCGGTTTCCGCCGATCCGGCGGCAGAGGCGGGTGCGATCG
>CAJYBQ010000145.1 GCA_913064755.1 uncultured Alphaproteobacteria bacterium | reverse complement strand
GGCATCATCATCGGTGTCGCGCAGAATGACATGAGCTTCATGGAAGCCGGTCAGACCTACACGCTGCTGACCGTCGGTGACGGCCTGGTTTCCCAGATCCCCGCGCTGATCGTTTCCACTGCCGCCGGTCTGCTGGTGTCCAAGGCCGGTGTCTCCGGTTCCGCCGACAAGGCCCTGTTCCGCCAGTTCAGCGGCTACCCCGCCTCTCTCGGCATCTCGTCGTTCCTGCTGGTCTGCCTGTCGCTGCTGCCCGGCATTCCGCTGATCCCGTTCTGGATCCTGGCCGGTGCGGCTGGGTACGGCGCCTGGATCCTCTATCGCAAGGGTCAGCAACAGACGGTCGAGGCCGAAGTCGTGGACGGTGCGATGCCCGACGCGAACGCGGAACCGGCCGAGCAGCCGATCTCGGAAATCCTCGCCATCGACGACCTGCGGCTGGAAATCGGCTACGGCCTGCTGAAACTGGTGGAAGGCGACACCAATGGCCCGAAGCTGACCGACCAGATACGCGCCCTCCGCCGCCAGATCGCGACCGACATGGGCTTCGTCATGCCCAGCGTGCGCATCCTCGACAACATGCAGCTCGGCGCCAATACCTACTCGATCCGCATCAAGGAGGTCGAGGCAGGCAGCGGCGACGTCCGCGCGACGAAGCTGATGGTCCTCGATCCCGCTGGCGGCGACATCGACATGCCCGGCGAAGTGACGACCGAGCCCGCCTTCGGCCTGCCCGCGAAATGGGTGGATGAATCGCTGCGCGAGGAAGCCAGCTTCCGCGGGTTGACGGTTGTCGATGCATCGACCGTAGTCACGACGCATCTGACCGAGGTCCTGAAGGACCACATGCCGGACCTGCTGTCCTACGCGGAAACCCGGAAACTGCTGGATGAACTGCCCGATGCCCATCGCAAGCTGGTGGATGACCTGATCCCCAGCCAGATCTCCGTATCCGCCGTGCAGCGGGTCTTGCAGAACCTGCTGGCGGAGCGGGTCTCGATCCGCGACCTGGCAACGGTGCTGGAAGGCATCTCGGATGCCGTGGGCTTCACCAAGAACGTAAGCCTGATCACGGAACACGTGCGCACCCGCCTGGCCCGCCAGATCTGCAACGCCAATCTGATGCCGGATGGCTTCCTGCCTCTTGTCACCCTGTCACCGGACTGGGAGAGTGCCTTCGCAGAGGCCCTGACGGGTCAGGGCGAAGATCGTCAGCTCGCCATGGCGCCCAGCAAGGTGCAGGAATTCATTGGTGCGATCCGCATGACCTACGACCGGTTGGGACAACAGGGACAAGACCCCGTGCTGTTGACCAGCCCGGCAATCCGCCCCTTCGTGCGTTCCATCGTCGAACGCATTCGCGGCGCCACCGTCGTCATGTCCCAGAACGAGGTTCACCCCAAGGTGCGCCTGCGTCAGCTGGCCCAGGTCTGATAGTTCATGCGCATTCGCACCTTCACAGCGCGAACCATGGGTGAGGCCCTGCGGCAGGTCCGTGCGGAACTCGGTCGCGATGCCGTCATCCTCGGCAACCGCGACACGGCGCAGGGGGTCGAGGTCACGGCGGCGATCGATCCGGAGGACCAGCCCGAGAGCTTCCAGGTCCACGATCCCGACATGGGGCGCGGCGACCTTGGCGAGAACGTGCTGCCGCTTGGTGGCCACGACGATGACGATCTGCCGGAAGAGGCCGAGCACCTGTTGCGCGCCGTCGCGTTTCACGGCGCACCGATCGAGGTCAACGAAAAGCTCTGTCGTCGCGCGGCGGAGGTCAATGATCCGTCGATCGCCATTTCCCTGGCCGCCGGGATCAAGGATGTCTTTCGCTTCACGCCGTTTGGACACCCCGGCGACAAGGCGCTGGTGCTGGTGGGTCCGCCCGGTGCAGGCAAGACCATCGTTGCCGCCAAGTTTGCCGTCGAGTCGGCATTGTCCGGACGCGCGCTGAAGATCGCGACAACCGATATCGAGCGACCGGGCGGAGAGATGCGGCTGATGGAACTGGCGGAAATCCTGGACAATCGACCTGTCCGCCTGTCCCCGGGCCGCCGCCTTGAATGGTCCGGCCCGCGCATCATCGACACGGAGGGAGTGAATCCCTTCGATGACATGGACATGCAGAAACTGCGTGAAACCATAGAGATCAACGACGCGGAACCGGTGCTGGTGCTGCCTGCCGGGGGCGACCCCTATGAATACGAGGATATTGCCCATGTCTTCGCCGAACTGGGCGTGACCCGCCTGATTGCCACCCGGCTGGATACCGCACGGCGGATCGGCGGCATCCTTGCCGCGGCCTCGACCGGGCTGGGTTTCGCGGCGGCCGGTGCGTCCCCTGTCATTGCCGACGGGCTTCATCCCCTGACACCAACCGGGCTCGCACGCCTGATCCTCAATGATCCCGACGGCGCGGCGGATCTGGACGAATACAGGATACAAGCATGACCGACTACAAGATCAGATCCCGTTCGGGCGATCAGGGCATGACGCATCCGGAGGCCATGACCGGTCGCAAGCTGATCACCGTTGCCTCGGGCAAGGGTGGCGTCGGCAAGACCTGGTTCGCGATCACGCTTTCGCACGCACTGGCCCAGGCCGGGCGCAAGGTGCTGTTGTTCGACGGTGACCTGGGGCTGGCCAACATCGACATTCAACTCGGCCTGAACCCGTCCCACGACCTCAGCGAGGCCGTGCTGGGGACACGGAAGTTCGAGGACGTGGTCACCAGGTCGCCCGATACCGGCTTCGACATCGTGGCCGGGCGGTCCGGGTCGGCACGGATGGCCAATGTCCGCCATGACCAGATCAGCCTGCTGCGCCACGGTCTGCTGGCCGCCGGCCAGGTCTACGATCACGTGGTGCTGGACCTGGGTGCAGGCGTCGACCGCAGCATTCGCAGCCTGGCCGCGAACACCGGCCCGACCATGGTGGTGACCACGGAAGAACCGACGGCGATCACCGACGCCTATGCCCTGATCAAGCTGTTGCACGCCGACCGGCCCGGCGGGGATTTCCGGGTGGTGGTCAACATGTGCAAGGGCCGCGCGGAGGGTGAGCGCACCTTTTCCAAGCTGTCCACGGCCTGCGAGAACTTCCTGAAGGTGAAGCCCAGGCTGGCGGGGATCATCCTGCGCGACCCGAACGTCGGCGACACCATCCGCCGACAGACCCCGATGCTGAAACGGCACCCGCTCAGCCAGGCCAGCAACGATGTCGCGCGCATCGCCAGGGACCTGATCGCGGCGAACTGAGCGGAAAATCCTGCTCTGCGGCCTCACGCCGTTTGCATACGCACCATGCAATCGCTATCTAGTGCGCTGGTTCGGACCCCCATAACAGCAGGCGGCAGCGTTGAGCGACGATCTTATCTTTCGTGAGGTGGACGAAGATGTCCGCCGCGACCGGGCTACCGAGATGGCACGCCGCTACGGCGGCTATGCCATTGGCGTCGTCGTGCTGATTGTGGCAGCGACTGTCGCGATCGTGGCCTGGCGTGAGTATTCGGCCAACCAGCAACAGGAACAGGGCGCGGAATTCGAACGCGCCATGACGCTGCTGGAAGACGAGCGCCCGGCAGAGGCCGCCGAGATTTTCGAACGCCTCGTGGCCGACGGCTCCGATGGCTACCGCGCGCTGGGCGGACAGCAGGCCGCCGCGGCACGAGCCGCGGCCGGTGACGAGGCCGGCGCGCTTTCCGCGTTCGATCGCATCCGCCTGGACAGCACCCTGCCCGGTGACCAGCGCGACCTGGCCGCGATCAAGGCCGCGATGCTGGCCCTGCGCCTGGAAGGCGGCGACGCGGCCATCGACCGGTTGCAGCCGGTGCTGGATGGTTCCGGCCCGTTCCGCAACCTGGCGCTGGAACTGCAGGCCGCGGCCCATCTGAATGACGGCGACCGCGAAAAGGCTGTCGCGATCCTGACCGACCTGACCAATGACGCCACCGCCAGTGCAGGTGTGAAGGCCCGCGCCGGGCAGTTCCTGCGGGCGCTTGGGGTCGGATGACATGGCAGCCCGTCGTCCCCTGAAGCGGCTTGCCACCCTGGCCCTGCTGACGCTGGTCCTGACCGGCTGCGACACGGTGGGCGGCTGGTTCGCGACAGAGGAACCGAAACTGCCGGGTGAACGCATTTCGATCCTGGCGCTGGAAACGGCGCTGGAACCGGAACAGCGCGTCCAGGACCTGGAAGTGATCCTGCCTGCCCCCTTCGTCAACGCGGAATGGCCACAGCAGGCTGGCACGGCCAACGGAGTCCTGCAGCACGTGGCGCTCGGCCCGAACCTGCAGAAGGTCTGGACTGCCGACATCGGCTCGGGTGCCGACGACCAGGAACAGATCGTTTCCCGGGCCATGGTTGCCGCGGGTCGCGTCTACACCATGGATGCACACGCCCGCATCTCCGCCTTCAACGCCCGGACGGGTGACCTGATCTGGCGTGTCGGCCTGGCCCGTCGCGGCGAGGACCTGGGCGAGGTCGGTGGCGGCATGGCCATAGGCGAGGGTCGCCTGATCGTCGCCACGGCCTATGGCGATATCTACGCCATGGAGCTGGCGACCGGTCGCTATTACTGGCAGGAGAAGGTCAACGGCCCCCTGCGTGGCGCGCCGACCATCGCCAACGGTCGCATCTTCATCCTCGCCTCCGAGAATCGCCTGATCGCGCTGGATATCGAGGACGGCAACGAACTCTGGGTGCACCAGGGCATCATCGAGGCGGCGGAACTGATCGGTGCCCCTGCCCCGTCGTCATCCGGGCCGTTCGTGCTCGCCCCCTATTCCTCCGGTGAACTCTACGCGCTTCGCGCTGACACCGGCCAGGCACTCTGGTCCGATCAGTTGGGGCGGGCACGACGGGTCACACCGCTCGGGTCCATCAACGACCTGGATGCCCAACCGGTGATCGACGGCGACAGGATCTATGCGATCAGCCACGGCGGCTACCTCGCCGCCTATGACCTGCGGCAGGGCAATCGCCTTTGGGACCAGGACATGGCGGGCAGCGAGACGCCCTGGCTTGCCGGCGACTTCCTGTTCCTGGTGACCAACGAGGCCGAGCTGGTGGCCCTGTCCACCCGCGATGGCGGCATTCGCTGGGTCACGCAGATGCCGAAGTTCACCAACGTCGAGGACAACCGGGGCCGCATCACCTGGGTCGGCCCCGTGCTTGCCGGCGACCGGCTGTTGCTTGCGGGCAGCGACGGCACGATCTGGTCGATGTCGCCCTATGACGGCTCGGCACTTGGACGGATCAAGTTCTCTGCCCCGGTTTCCGTCGCCCCCGTCGTCGCCAACCAGACACTTTACATCATCACGGATGACGGCGACCTCGTCGCCTACCGCTAGATCGGCCTTAACGAATGACCTTCACCGTCGCGATCATCGGTCGACCCAATGTCGGCAAGTCCACCCTGTTCAATCGGCTGGTGGGCAAGCGTCTGGCCCTTGTCGACGACCTGCCCGGCGTCACCCGCGACCGGCGGGAGGGACAGGGCCATATCGCGCGGCTGGAATTCCGCGTCATCGACACGGCCGGCCTGGAAGAGGTCTTCGACAACAGCCTAGAAGCACGCATGCGCCAGCAGACGGAGATCGCGCTGGCGGAATCCGACGTCGCGCTGTTCGTCATCGACGGGCGGGCCGGTGTGACGCCGCTGGATCAGCACTTCGGTGACTGGCTGCGCCGCACCGAGGTCCCGGTGATCCTGGTGGCCAACAAGTGCGAAGGCCGCGCCGGTGACGGCGGCATCTACGACGCCTTCGCCATGGGACTGGGTGATCCGGTCGCGATCTCGGCGGAGCATGGCGAGGGACTGGTCGAACTGCATGACGCGCTGCTGCCCTTTGCCCCCCAGGACGAGGATGACAGCGACGAGGAAGAGGATCCTGACAATCGGCCGCTGATGCTGGCCATTGTCGGTCGACCCAACGCGGGCAAGTCCACGCTGATCAACCGCATCATCGGCGAAGACCGCATGCTGGTCGGCCCGGAAGCCGGCATCACGCGGGATTCCATTTCCGTCGACTGGAAACACGAAGGCCGGATCATCCGTCTCTACGACACCGCGGGCATGCGGCGTCGGGCGCGGGTGAACCAGAAGCTGGAGAAACTCGCCGTGGCCGACGGGCTGCGTGCCGTCCAGTTCGCGGAGATCGTGGTCCTGCTGGTCGATGCGACCCAGCCGCTGGAGCGCCAGGACCTGGTGATCGCCCGCCAGACCGAGGAAGAAGGCCGTGGCCTGGTCATCGGCATCAACAAGTGGGACCTGGTGGAGAACGGCGCGGAGACGATGGAGGAAATCCGCTACAAGCTGGAAACCCAGCTGTCGCAGATCAAGGGCGTCCCCATCGTGACCCTGTCTGCCCTGAAGGGGCGCGGTGTCGACAAGTTGCTGCCCACGGTGCTGAAGGCCGAGAAGGCGTGGAACCTGCGCATCAGCACGGCGCGGCTGAACCGCTGGATCGAGGACATGACGCGGAAGCATCCGCCGCCGCTGGTTGACGGTCGCCGCTTCAAGATCCGCTACGTGACGCAGGTCAAGGCACGGCCACCGACCTTCAGCCTGTTCACGTCCTCGGGCGGGCAACTGCCCTCTGCCTATGAACGGTACCTGGTCAATGGCCTGAGGGAAACTTTTGGCCTGCAGGGTGTGCCGATCCGGCTTATGCTGCGCAAATCCAAGAACCCGTTTGCCAGCGAGGACGAGAGGCGTAAATGACCGATGCCGTGGACCTGAGTGACCGTCCGCTGCAACGCCATCCCGGCACCGACAGGCGCCTGAGCGTTGTGGAGACGATCCGCACGATCCGCGACAACATAATCGAGGTCTATCCGCCCTACGTCTTCGACAAGGACTACACGTTCCGCCGCATCGGCTTTCAGCCCTTCATCCTGATCAACCGCCCCGACTGGATTCACGAGGTCCTGGTCGAGAAGCCGGAGATCTATACCAAGGGTCGGCTGAACCGCCGCATTCTCGGCCCGGCGCTGGGAAACGGCCTGCTGACGTCGGAAGGTGCGTTCTGGCGCAGGCAGCGCCGCATCGCGGCCCCCGCGTTCCACTACAAGCGCCTGCGCGTGCTGGCCGACATCATGGCCGACTGCACCGAAGGGCTGCTGCAACGCTGGGAAGCGCTGGCCGACACGGGCAAGCACGTGGACATCGCGCAGGAGATGATGCGCCTGACGATGGAGATCGTGGCGCGGACACTGTTCTCCCGCGATATCGCCGGTTCCATCGATGAACTGGGCAAGGCCGTCGGCACCCTGATCAACAGCTTCGGGCGAACGCCGGTGATCGAGATGCTGGGCCTGCCGGAATGGCTGCCGCGGATTCGCGATCCCGAGGCGAAACGTGCCCTGGCCACGCTGGATCGCATGATCCTGGACCTGATCGAAACCCGTCGTGCATCGGATGAAGCCGGCGAGGACCTGCTGCAGATGTTGCTGGATGCCCGCGATCCGGAAACCGGCGAAGGCATGACCGACACGCAATTGCGCGACGAGGTGGTGACGCTGTTCGCCGCCGGGCACGAAACCACCGCGCAGGCGCTGCCCTGGGTGTCCTACCGGCAGGACTAGCCCCCGGACGAACACGCTCTGCTGAATTCCTCACCGGTCGC
>CAJYBQ010000144.1 GCA_913064755.1 uncultured Alphaproteobacteria bacterium | reverse complement strand
TGTGAGCGTCCGCCCGACGTCGTCTCAGGCGGCGCCTTCCCCTGGCTCGCCAGCGCGGCGCGTGGGTCGAGGGTTCGCTTGACCCTGTTCGTCGATACCCTGCTGGTCTAGGACCCGGGGCCACCGGCCCTGCCCCCCTGGCATCACGTTCAACCCGACTGGCCAGCCGACGGTGAGCAGGTCTGCGCGGTCTGGACCCCCTTTGACCCGGTGACACGGGATTCGGGCGCGGTGGAATACCTGGTCGGTTCCCACCGCTGGGGCCGCCGGTTCCAGCCGCAGAGCTTCACCGGTGACAGCCGCTATGGCCAGACCATGGAACCGGTTCCGGATATCGAGGCCGAACGGGATCAGCATGTGTTCCGCAGTTTCGAGACCGAACCCGGCGACTGCCTGGTGCACCACGGGCTGATCCTGCATTCCGCCCCGGGCAACAGCCGTGTCGACCGCCGTCGCCGGGCGCTGGCGACGCGCTTCTGCGGCGATGACGTGACCTACAGGCCGGAAGGCAGCTTTCAGCCGCTGATCCGCGAACCGGGCATCCCGTCCGGTGCCCCGCTGGAATGCGACCTGTTTCCGCGGGTCTGGCCACGCGCGGCCTGAATTTCGAAAGGGAAGGATACCCTCATGGCCCTGCTCGACCCCATCGAAGACGTCTCCGGCCCGCTCTCGGCGGCGGAGGTGCAGCACTATCACGACCAGGGATATGTCATCCCGCAGGGCTTTCGCCTGCCGTCCGAGCGGGTGGACCGGATGCGCGAGGACCTGGATCGCCTGATCCGGGACAATCCGCACCTTTCAGCCGACGCCATGTTCTGCCCGCATATTCCGGCGCATGGGCCACAGGCACTGAAAGGTGCCGACACCTGGATGGACCATGCCGGGATTCCCGAGGTGCTGGACGCCGTGACCCAGCTCATCGGGCCGGACTTCCTGTTGTGGGGCACGACCGTCTTCGGCAAGCCAGCCCATTCCGGCAAGGAAACGCCGTGGCACCAGGACGGGCAGTACTGGCCGATCCGCCCGCTCGCCACCTGTTCGGTCTGGATCGCCATCGATGCCGCCACGTCCGAAAACGGCTGTCTGCGGGTGATCCCCGGTTCGCACAGGGATCAGCGCCTGCGGGGCCATGACCGCAATGACAGCGACGGCCTGACCCTCAACCAGCAACTGAAGCCGGAAGAATTCGACGAGGCCGAGGCGGTGGAGATCGAACTGCAGCCGGGCCAGATCTCCCTGCACGATGTCTACATGGTGCACGGGTCGCGCCCCAACCGCTCGCCGCATCGCCGGGCGGGATATGTCCTGCGCTTCATGCCCACCAGTTCCCACTTCGACCGGGGCCTTGGCGCGCAGATCGTGAAGCTGACCGGCGGACAGGTCGATTTCGCCACCCGCCCCCTCTACCTCATGCGCGGTGAAGACCTTTGCGGGCAGAACGACTTCACGCTGGGCAAATCCTAGTGCTGCTTGACCCGACCGCGCTGCGACGGACGGCGGCAGGCAAGCGACTGATCGGTCTCGACCCCGGCACCAAGACCATTGGTGTCGCGGTCTGCGATTCCGCCCACATGGTCGCCACGCCGCTGCAGGTGATCCTGCGCAAGAAGCTGAAGGCGGACCTGGAGGAATTGCGGCAGATCATCGAAAAGACCGGCGCGGGCGGGATCGTGGTCGGCCTGCCCCTCAACATGGACGGCACTTCCGGGCCGCGGGCACAGTCGGTGCGGGCGTTCCAGCGCAACCTCGAACGGACCTTCGACCTGCCCATGGCCTTCGTCGACGAGCGGCTGTCGACCAGCGCGGTGGAACGCAGCCTGATCGAACAGGACGTGTCACGCCGCCGGCGGGCAGAGGTCATCGACGCCCATGCGGCCGCCTACATCCTGCAGGGCGCCCTCGACCTCAGGGTCTGAACGGGTTCAGCTGCCCGTCAGTTGCGCGGTTGCCGCGATGGCGCGCGCGGATGCCTCGTCCTTGGCAAAGAAATGCAGCTTCGGGGCGGTGTAGGTCATCATGCGCAGCACGCCGCCAGCCTGGGTACCGATGACCAGGCCCCGGATTTCCAGCTGCTTCTGGTTCACCAGGTTGAACTCGAACGCAAAGCCCGGCTGGCCGAGGAACGTGTGCGGCCGCAGGTTCTCCGTCTCGATGAACGGCAGCTTGTTGGCCTTGGCAAGAGAGCCTTCGACAAATTCCATCACGTCTGGTTCGGTCATGCCCGTTCGCCAGACCGGCAGTTCCACATCCGAATTCGGCACGACCAGCATCGGCTCACCCGATCTGATCGCGGAATAGAATGTCAGGTGGTTGATGCTCGGTCCGTCCACCGTCCAGATCGCATCCGCGCCGGTATTCGAAATGAGCTGGTGGGAAATCGAGGCCCAGCCGCCGACGGCCGTCACCGTGATGCCTTCGCCAACAGGTACCCGCTGGCCGGTATCGACCTTTGAATAGGTCGCACAGGCGGACAGAACAAAGACGAGCAGCAAGGTCGCCATGCCATTGCGGATTTTCATGCTCTCAGGCCCCCACGTAGGATTGGATCATCAGCCGGTCCGAAGCGTCGGGGACCAGTTCGAGATATCGTTGGAATGCGGTCGCGGCGTCCGCTTCACGTCCGGCGCGCCGGTGCAGGATGCCAATGCCCCGCCACGCCAGCCCGTGGTCATCATCTGCCTCGATGGCGCGGCTGTAGGCTCTCATGGCAAGTCCGTCATCCAGCCCTTCGTTGCGTGAACGATAGACTTCGCCCTCGTAATAGAACGGATCGGCGTCACCCGGGTTCGCGGCCTTCATGCGATCGACGATCACCAGCGTCCGGTCGTGTTGATGCAGGCGCAGTTCATCCTGCATCATCATGTCCCGGAACGCGCGCGCCTGCGCCAGGTAGCGTTCCTCTCCCACGATCCGCTTGCCACCGGGATATGCCGCCGCCTGCAGGGCAAGCGTCTGGGCGCGATCTTCCGGGGCCGGGTGACTGGCGAAGAACACGTCCGACTTGTCCTTCCGGTCTGCACGTTCATCCGCAGTCAGGCCGGCATCACGTTCCTGGATCAGACCGCGCCAGATCTCGGACGCCTCTATCGGCGAATAACCGGCGTTGACCATCAGTTCCAGGCCGACCCCATCCGCCTCGCGTTCCTGTTCCCGCGAGAAGGCAAAGATGTTGGCCAGGGCCACGAGTCCCGGCAGGTTGGCCAGGGCACCGCCACCCGCAGCCGCGACGGCGATACCGAGGAACGCCGCGATCGTGGCGTTGTCGCGCATCTGCTCGAAGCGCTGCAAAGAATGGCGCTTGAGATAATGGCCGATCTCGTGCCCGAGCACGGCCGCCAGTTGCGCCTCGTTCTGACAGCGGAGCAGCAGGCCTGACCAGACCTGCATCATGCCGTTCGGGGCCATGCTGGCGTTGAAGAACGGCGTCCGCACCAGGTAGCCCCGCATGTCCGGACAATGACTGCCCGCCAGTCGACAGGCGATGTCGGTTACGTAGCGGTTCAGTTCCTCATCGGTCATGCGCAGCGGGGAGAACTTCAGATCGGCCTCCGCCTTGTTGAAAATCTCCCACAACCCGCCCTCGACACTGTCGAGGGCCGGGGCGTAACCGGCCGCTATCGGCTTGCCACCCCCCGCGCCGACACAACCGGTCAGCGCCGTGGCGGCGCACCCGCACAGCAGATGTCGGCGCGTGAAATGCATCAGTTGGACAGGGTGGCAAACATGGTGCGAACGGCTTCCTCTGCCGGTTCCTGGTCCCGAAGGTCGCCCGCGGCCCGCTGCAGCGTTCCGAACCAGGCAATCTGGCCGGTCTGCAGGTCCACCAGCGACGCATAGCCAAGTTGCGTTCCACCCCGCACGCTCCCCCCCAGCAGTGCGACAACGACATTCAGGGCGACACGGCCACCGGACGAATAACTGTCCTTCATGAAGACGAAGAGACCGTATCGGGCACCTGTCACCTCGGCAATCGTCTGGACTTCCGTGCCGATCGACCAGTCGAAATGGCCCTGCTTGGTGGGCGGACGCAACTGCGGAAAGCGGTTCTGCAGGAATGCCTCCAGCCCGACGACTTCGTGGAGCCTGACCAGTTGATCCATGACCTTCTGGCGTTCCAGCGGCAGGGTGCTGGCATCGAAATCCACCAGCTTCAACTGCTTCTCCGTCTGCACGACCCCGATCGCGCGGCGCACGTGCACTTCCGCCTGCCGGGTCCAGTCGGCCTTCGGCTCCTCCAGCCCGCCGGCGGTCAGTTCGAACAGCTGCACGTCGATCGGCATCAGGGCGATCTTCGTGGTGCCCGGCCGAAGCTGCGGGCGCTCCTGGGCCAGCTCACCGGTGCTCTGGCACGCCACCAGGACCAGCGCCAGCAGCGGTATCATCGCCAGACGGAAATATCTCATTGCACCCCTCCACAGCCTGCAATTACAGATAGCGACAGGATTCGCGGGCGGTCAATGGCGGTGTGATACCCATCACGACATGGCAGGAGTACGGCAATGGCAGTGCAGGGTCAGGCGGAATCAGGCCACGGGACCATCTGGAAACACCACCCGCGACGCGCCGGTCACGTGCAGGAAATCCCGGAGAGCGACCTTCCCCTGCCCGCGCTGATCGCGATCAATGCCGATGAGACCGAACCGCGCTTTACCCGGTTCGACGGGGCGGACGTGCTGATCCTCCGGGGCGTCAACCTGAACGAGGACCGGCGCCCCGAGGACATGGTTTCGGTGCGGATCGCCGTGACGGAGGACCAGCTTGAAACAGTGACCCTGCAACGGGTCCGGGCGATCGAGGAAGCCCGGGAAATGGTGGCCACGGCCGCCGGGGCGGTGACACCGGGCGGGATCGTCGTGCACCTGGTCGGGCGCCTGACCACGCGGGTAAAGGATTCCCTCGTGGAACTGAACAAGCGGCTGGCGGACCTGGAGGACGTGCTGGAAGCGCCGGGTCCCAACCCGTCGGCCCAGGACCTGGCCGAACTGCGCCGCCAGTCGATCTGGCTGCATCGGTTCTGCCTGCCGCAGGCGGACGCACTGGAAGCGGTTCTGGGGGCGGAACCAGCGTGGCTGGACGCGGCCGAACTGATCTCCCTGCGCGAAAGCTGGCATGCGACGCGGCGCAACGTGGCCGCGCTGGAGGCGATCCGCGACCACAGCCGACTGATCCAGGACCGCATTGACCAGGCGACGGCGGAAGCAAGCCAGAGAGCCACCTACATCCTGACCATCATCGCCGGGATATTCCTGCCCCTGAACCTGATCGCGGCGCTGCTGGGGGCGAATGTCGGCGGCGTGCCATGGGCGGAGAACGCCAGCGGCTTCACCTACCTGCTGGCCGGTTCAGCCGCCCTGACCGCCCTGCAACTGCTGATCCTGAAACGCCTCAAGTGGATATGAAGGCGGCTCGCCGGGCCGCCCCGCGGCTCACACCGTCATCCGGGCT
This sequence comes from uncultured Alphaproteobacteria bacterium, assembly GCA_913064755.1. GTDB lineage: Bacteria > Pseudomonadota > Alphaproteobacteria > Minwuiales > Minwuiaceae > Minwuia. The sequence continues at coordinate 2,248 of CAJYBQ010000144.1, read as the reverse complement.
TCCGCCACTTCTTCGATAGTGGCCTTCAGGTCAGGGTTGGCCGCCAGCAGTTTCTGGAACGCGGCCCGGTCCAGCACCAGCAGGTCGCAGAAGCCTTCGGCAACCACGTCGGCATTGCGCGGCGCGTCCTTCAGCAGCGCGATCTCGCCAAAGAACTGGCCAGACCCCAGCACCACCGGCTTCGGCGCGACATCGACCCGGATCGCGCCGGATGACACGAAGTACATCGCCGTGCCCGGATCGCCCTTGTGGAAGATGGTCTCGCCGGGCAGCACCAGTTGCGGGCGCAGCAGGTCGGAGATCGCCTTGATCCGGTCCGGTGCCAGGCCTTCGAACAGCGGCACGCTGGCCACCAGTTCCGCCGGGTCGAGCCCAAGGTCCAGCGCCGGGCGACGACCGAGGCGGTCGTAACGCTCCTCCAGTTCATCCTGCAGGCTGGCGTGGATCTCCGCGCCGATCACCGCTTCCTCGTGCAGGCGATCGTAATCCTGGCGTTCCTGGCGCAGGGCAACCCGTTCCAGGTATCGAAGCTGAAGCTGCCGGGCGTAATCAGGGTACTGGATGCGGACCGCCGTCAGCGCGGCCATGGTCTTGTCCAGCCGCTGGTCCAGCATGTCGCAGAGCCGGGCGGAGACTTCCGGCCCCACCAGCCCCTCGATATCGGCGATGCCATCACGGCGGACATCCGCCAGCACGGCGCGCATGGTCCGCAGCCGCTCCATCCGGTCCGCAAAGCGACGGGCAAGCGGCCCGGCCAGGCCGAACCGGCGCTGCAGCTGCAAGGAGAGCAGGAAACCACGGTTGAAGCCGAGAACCTTGTCGCAGGCCTGCGAATAGCCTTCCAGCCCGCCATGCTTGGTCGCGTCGAGCATCTCGTCATTCATGGCCAGCAGGGAGCGGGCGATTGCCGATGACAGGTACCCCTGGGCGTAGTGGCGCAGGAAACCGCGTCGTTCCTGCCCCAGTGTCGCCATCAGCGCCACCTTGATCCAGTCATCGGCGCTCAGTTCTGCCTCGTTCGCGGCATCGGCACGGGCCGCGGCAACGCGTTCGGCGTAGATGCCGGAGACATCCTGTGCCACGTCGTCGGGTATCTTCTGGTTGTCGGCAACATCGGAGATACGGTGCTGGATACGGTCCAGCGCCGTCGAGATGGCACGGTTGCGGATCGTCAGATCGGCCGGCGACAGCTTGTCGAGGCCGAATGCCTTCATCACCGACCCGACCGTCGTCGCATTGACGAACAGGGTGAACAGCACGAAGGCGCAGACCAGAGCCACGACGAAGTCGCGGATATCCTGCGGAATGGATTCATTTTCCCAGATCGCCAGCGCCAGGGCGAGCGAGACGGCGCCGCGCAATCCCCCCCACCACATGACGGTGCGGAATCCCAGGCTGACGTTCCCCGTCAGACCCAGGTGGCTGAAGACCGGCAGCAGGCCGTGGGTCAGCAGGGCGCGGGCCGTGAAGGCAGAGACCAGCAGCACCAGCAAGGTCATCCACATGCCGCCGGAGAACACCGACAGGATCGACGGCACGGCAAGTCCGACCAGCACGAAGATCAGGGAGTTGGCCCAGAACCCCAGGTTTTCCCAGGTTTCCTGCAACAGGTGCCAGCCGTTGGCGGACATGCCTGTCCGACCGAGTGATCCCATGACCAGGGCCGAGGTGACAACGGCCATGACACCTGAAACATGCAGGTAATGCTCCGCCACCAGGAAAGAGAGATAGGCCAGCGAAACCGTCAGCGTGACCTCCACCAGCGCCACGCCGCTCATCCGGCCGATCAGCCAGACGAAACCGCGCGCCATGATGAAGCCGACGACGACCCCGCCGAAGAACACCTTCACGAAGCCGAGCGTGCCGCCCACGAAATCGGCCTCCACGTTGCCGATGATCATGGCGGCAAGGATGTTGAAGAGCACGATGGCGGTCGCATCGTTGAAAAGGCTCTCGCCCTCCACCAGCACGGCCAGGCGCTTGGGCGCGCCGAGATCCTTGAAGATCGCGACAACGGCAACGGGATCGGTGGCGGACAGGATCGCCCCCAGCAGCAGGCAGACGAGAAAGCTCATCCCCGATACCAGCCAGACCGCGCCGCCGACGGCAAAGGCGGAGATCAGCAGGCCGACAACGGCCAGGAACATGATGGGGCGGATATCGGCCAGCAGCTTGCGGACCTCGCTGGCCCGACTGCCTTCGAACACCCGGGCCGGCAGGAAGATGAAGGAGCAGGACTCCGACGACA
>CAJYBQ010000143.1 GCA_913064755.1 uncultured Alphaproteobacteria bacterium | reverse complement strand
TCGGTGACGAAAAAACTGGCATGAGCTCTCTCGGGGGCGGCATCGTCTGCGCTGGCTTCTTCGCTATCGTAGTCACCGGCGCACTACCGGTACGGCCGCGAACACTTTCACTGCTGGCATTATCCGCTTTCTATCTCGCTGCGTCTGCGCTTGTTGTCATGATTCGGTCATCGCCAGATTCGGGTTCGGCAACCTTTGGAATTCTGATTGGGTTGACCATCCTGCCGCTCATCAACGCCCCCTTCGACTGGCTGTCCATCGGGCTGACGCGATACCTGCTGCGGCTGGGATTGCAGCGGCGAAGGCTGAGCGACCGCGTCGTCTGCTGGTTCGCTGACCTGGGGGGTGCAATCCTGTTGCTGCTCGGGCTGGCGATAAGCATGGTGGTGGTTCTGGAGGGGCTGAATGCCATCGGATTTGCCAATGGCATGCGGGTTCCTGTCGCCCCGGTGGAATCATTGCTGCACGACATGCGGGCAGAGCCGGATGCGGGGCGGCATCTGTGGATCTACTTCGCACTGTTCTCCACCCTGATCCCGACCCTTGTGCATGTGGCGGTGATGATCGCGAGCGCACTGACCGCCAACCTGCCCCCAATGCAAGGCCGGGCGCTGCGTTTGATCGCGACAAACGACCAGGGTGCCACCACGCAGATTGCATTTCTCCTCAGCGCCCGCTGGCTGGTCGCGATCCCGGCGACAGGTTTGTTCGGATACGCGGTTTATCTCGTGGGATCAGAGGTTTCCGGCGTCTGGGAAAGGCTCCTCTGGCTGTTGATAGAGGTGCAGAAGGCATCTGCGGCTTTCGTCGCAAGCTGACCCTTGGCCGTCACCCGAACCGGGCGAGGAATCGCACGATCTTGCGCGTGCGGTCGTTGAACAGTTTCGGGGTGAAGAACTGTCCGGCGGCGCGCTTGGAGACCTCGCCCAGGGTGGGATAGGGCAGGATCGCGCCGGCGACGTCGCCGATCTTCATGCCCTTCGATATGGCCAGCGCCCAGAGGCCGATCAGTTCACCCGCATGCGCGCCGACGATGCCGGCGCCGAGGATGCGGCCCTTCTTCGTGGTGATCACCTTGATGAAGCCGGTTCCCAGCCGCTCCGCCGAGGCCCGGTCGTTTTCCGCGAAGGGCCAGCGGAGGATATTGATCTCCCCGTTGGCTTCCTTCGCCTGGTCTTCCTGCAGGCCGACCCAGGCCAGTTCCGGGTCGGTATAGGTCACCCAGGGCACGGCATCCGTCTTCGCCTTCGCGGGCAGGCGGAACAGCATGTTGCGGATGACGATCCCGGCGTGATAGCCGGCGACATGGGTGAACTGCAGCCCCCCGGCCACGTCGCCGATGGCGTATACGCGGCGGTTGGTGGTGCGCAGGCGGGCATCGACCTGAATGCCCTTCGCGGAATGGGTGATGCCGGCGGCGTCCAGGTTCAGCCGTTCCACGTTGGCCTTGCGGCCCGCGGCGACCAGCAGGTGACTGCCGCTGATCCGCTCCCCGTCCTCCAGCACGATGACCGGCCCGGTCTCCGGGTCCTGTTCGACGGATGCGATCTTCACCCCCTCGCGGATGTCGACACCGTCGGCGCGGATGCGTTCCAGCGCGATGGCGGTCAGTTCCGGATCATCCTTGCCAAAGGCGCGGAAGGCCTCCAGCACCGTCACCTTCGACCCCAGGCGGCGATGTGCCTGCGCCATCTCCAGCCCGATGGGGCCGCCGCCGATGATCAGCAGGTGCGACGGCTGTTCCCGGTTCTCGAAGATCGTTTCATTGGTCAGGTAAGGCACATCGGCCAGGCCGGGGATCGGCGGCGCGACGGCGGACGACCCGGTGGCCACGACAAAGCGGCGGGCGCGGATGCGCTGGCCGTCGACCTCCACCGTGCGTTCATCGATGAAGCGCGCCCAGCCCCGGATGACGGTGACGCCCAGCCCCTCGAAGCGTTCCTGGCTGTCCAGCGGGGCAATGCCGTCGATGACCGCGCGGACGTGGTCCACCACCTTCGGGAAATCGACCCCAGGCGCGGTGGCATCGATGCCGAAGGGCGCGGCCCCCGTCCAGGCATGGGCGTGATGCCCGGCGGCGAGCAGGGCCTTCGACGGCCCGCAGCCGTAGTCCAGGCAGTCGCCCCCCATCTCCCCGCCTTCGATCAACACGGTCGGTGCGCCCATCTGGGAGGCCCCGGCCGCGACGCTCAGCCCCCCTGAACCCGCGCCGATGACACAGATGTCGGTTTCCAGTAGGTCGGTCATGGCTGCGGTTCCTGTTCAGATCGGTGCGGGGGCGGCCCGGGCCGGAAGGGATGGTCGATCGCGGCGGTCACTGCCCCGGGCGGGGCGGTTGACCAACCGGTGACGTCTCAGATATGCCAGATGCGGCGGAATTGCAGCCCCCGCGCGGTTGACTTGACCGTGAGGCGGCAATATACACCCCTTCTCTTGCGCTCGGCACACCCGCCGGGCCTTACTTGTTCGATCAGGAGAGCCTGTCGTGAAGCGTACTTTCCAGCCGAGTAATCTCGTGCGCAAGCGCCGTCATGGCTTCCGCGCCCGCAAGGCCACGGTGGCCGGCCTGACCATCTTGCGCCGTCGTCGCTCGAAGGGTCGCAAGCGGCTGTCTGCCTGAGGGCCGGCCGTATGGAAGTCGGTCGTTTGAAACGGCGGGCAGACTTCCTCCGGCTCGCACGCTCGGGACGTCGCACCGCCTCCCAGGGGCTGGTGCTGCAAGCCGCACCCATGCCGCCGCAGGTTGACGAGACCGCGGCGATACGCATCGGTTTCACTGCATCCAAGAAGGTCGGGAACGCGGTTCGGCGCAATCGCGCGAAGCGCCGCCTGCGCGCGCTTGTCGCGGAACACCTGCCGACGCGGGCCGAAACCGGCAATGACTACGTGCTGATCGCCCGTGCCGCGACCGTCGACCGTGACTTCGGCGACCTGACCAACGACCTGCTGCATGCGCTGAAGCGCCTGAAACTGCTGCGGGGGGAAAGGGTCTGATGCTGCGACAGATCGCGATCCTGCCCATCCGCTTCTACCAGTATGTCATCTCGCCCTGGCTGGGACCGAATTGCCGTTTCCTGCCAACCTGTTCCGCTTACGCGATCGAAGCACTGGAACGCCACGGCCTGCTGCGCGGCAGCTGGCTGGCGCTCCGGCGGATATCACGTTGTCATCCTTTTGGCGGTCATGGCTATGATCCGGTGCCGGAAACGCGTAAAAGCGCGGCACAAGCGGCCCATACCTGCCCATCCCACCGCCGCCCCTGATCCCTGACGTCGAGGCCTATTCATGTCCGAACAGCGCAATCTGATCCTGGCCATCGTGCTGTCAGTGGCAATTCTCTTCGGGTTTCAGACCCTGTTCCCGGGTGATCCGCCGCCCCCGCCACCGCTGGAGGCCCCGACCGCGGGCGCACCCGGTGTCGACGGTGCCATCCCCGGTGCCGGGACCGGTACGGCGAGCGGCGCCGCGCCGGGTGCCACCGGGATTCCCGGTGCCGTGCCGACGGCGGCGGTCAACCGCGCCAGCGCCATCGATGCCGAACCCCGCATCCGCATCAACACGCCGCGCCTGCATGGCTCCATCCGCCTGCGCGGTGCCTGGATCGACGATCTGACCCTGCCCGACTATCGCCAGACAGCGGACCCGAAATCGCCGGAGATCGAACTGCTGAACCCGCGCAATGCGCCCAATCCGTACTTCGTGGACTTCGGCTGGCTGAACGCGCGGGGCAGCGCGGTGGCGGTTCCCACGGCAGAGACGGCCTGGGTTGCCGATCGTGACGAACTGGCGCCGGGCCAGCCGGTCACCCTGACCTGGGACAATGGCGCGGGCGTTACCTTCGTGCGCCGGTTCGAGGTCGATGCGAACTACATGTTCAAGGTCGAGCAGTCGGTCCGCAACAATTCCGACCAGCCTCTCACCCTGCATTCCTACGGCCGGGTCAGCCGCCATGGCACGCCGGAGACCAGCGGGTTCTACATCCTGCACGAAGGCATGCTGGGATCGATGCAGGAAAAGGTGATCGAGGTCGATTACGACAGCATCGCCGATGACGGGGACATGACCGAGCAGTCCCGCGCGGGCTGGATCGGCTTCACCGACAAGTACTGGATGACGATGCTGATCCCCGACGATGCCACGGCGTTCGAGGGTGCATTCCGCCATACCTATGTCGGCGGCGTCGACAAGTACCAGACCGATTTCCTGGCCGATCCGCTGACCATCGCGGCAGGGGCCGAGGTCACCCAGACCAATCGCCTGTTCGCCGGCGCCAAGGAAGTCGACCTGGTCAACGACTATGCCGAACGCCTTGCCATCCCGCTGTTCGAGAACACCATCGACTGGGGCTGGTTCCCGTTCCTGACCAAGCCGCTGTTCATCGCCATCGACTTCTTCAACAGCCTGCTGGGCAACCTGGGCCTGGCGATCATCGCCACCACGATCATCATCAAGACCCTGTTCCTGCCGCTGGCCTACAAGTCCTACGTGTCGATGAACGCCATGAAGGAACTGCAGCCGGAAATGGTGAAGCTGCGTGAACGCCACGGCGACGACCGGCAACGGCTGCAGCAGGAAATGATGGGGCTGTACAAGAAGAACAAGGTCAACCCGGTATCCGGCTGTGTGCCGATCCTGTTGCAGATCCCGGTGTTCTTCGCGCTCTACAAGGTGCTGTTCGTGACCATCGAGATGCGGCACGCGCCGTTCTACGGCTGGATTCACGACCTGTCGGCCGCGGACCCCACGAACCTCTTCACCGCCTTCGGCCTGATCCCCTGGTCCCCGCCGGAGCTGATGCACCTGGGTATCTGGCCGATCCTGATGGGTGCGTCGATGTTCTTCCTGCAGAAGATGAACCCGACCCCGCCGGACCCGATGCAGGCACGGATCATGATGATGCTGCCGCTGGTGTTCACCTTCTTCCTGGCACGTTTCCCCGCCGGACTGGTGATCTACTGGACCGCCAACAACCTGCTGTCCATTGCGCAGCAGTACATGATCAAGCGGCGGATGGCGGCGAAGAAGCAGCGGCTGGCCGAAGCTGGCGCCAACAAGTGATGTGGTCACGTGACCTGTCCGACCGCGGTGTCGGGGCATGATCGATCCGGAACCGGATATCGAGGCAGGGCGGAAGCTGTTCGCCGGTGAATGCACGTTCCTGAAGGGCGTGGTGCACCTGGACCATCTGCCCCCGCCGGACATGCCCGAAACCGCCTTCATCGGGCGTTCCAACGTCGGCAAGTCGAGCCTGGTGAACGCGCTGACCGGCCGCAAGGCTCTGGCACGGACGTCCAATACCCCCGGCCGCACCCAGGAACTGAACTTCTTCGACCTGGGCGGGCGGCTGATGCTGGTCGACCTGCCCGGCTACGGTTTCGCCAAGGCGCCGAAACCGGCTGTCGAGGCCTGGACGCGGCTGATCCGGCGTTACCTGCAGGGCCGACCGAACCTGACCCGCGTCAACCTGCTGATCGACGCCCGTCACGGCATCAAGCCGCCGGACGAGGATTTCATGACCATGCTCGACAAGTCGGCGGTCGTGTTCCAGGTGGTGCTGACCAAGGCGGACAAGCTGAAGACCGCGCAGCAGGAACGGGTCGTGCGTGAAACCACGCTGGGGCTGGAAAAGCATGTCGCGGCCTATCCGAAGCTGTTCCTGACCAGTTCCGAAAAGGGAACCGGCATCCCGGAATTGCGCGCGGAACTGGAACGGCTGGCGACCTGAGCCACGGGCGGTCTATAAAAGATACCGAATCAAAGGCGGAGGGGGACCGTTCGTGGACGACGAACTGATGAAGAAGGCCGCGACGCTGCAGGAAGCCCTGCCGTATCTGAAGCGGTTCGCAGGCGAGGTCTTTGTGGTGAAGTACGGCGGCCACGCGATGGGTGACGAAGCCCTGTCGCAGGCCTTTGCCCGCAATATCGTGCTGTTGAAGCAGGTCGGCATTCACCCCGTCATCGTGCATGGCGGCGGCCCGCAGATCGGGGCCATGCTGGACCGGCTGAAGATCCAGAGCGAGTTCGTGGACGGGCTGCGGGTGACCGACCGGGCCACCGTCGATATCGTGGAAATGGTGCTTTCCGGATCGATCAACAAGCAGATCGTGACCGCTATCCAGCAGGCCGGCGGCATGGCCATCGGTCTATCGGGCAAGGACGGCGGCCTGATTCAGGCACGCAAGCTGAACCGGTCGCGGCGCGATCCGGATTCCAATATCGAGCGGATACTGGACCTGGGCTTCGTTGGTGAACCGAAACTGATCAATCCCGACATCTTCAATGCCATCGACCTGGATTCGGTCATTCCCGTGATCGCCCCCATCGGGGTCGGCAAGAATGGCGAGACCTTCAACATCAACGCCGATTCTGCCGCGGGCGCCATCGCCTCCGCCCTGTCGGCGGCCAAGCTGATCATGCTGACGGACGTGGCCGGCGTGCTGGACAAGGACAAGAACCTGGTCCAGGTGCTGACACCGCGTGACGTGCTTGTCCTGCGCAGCCAGGGCGTCATCACCGGCGGCATGATCCCGAAGATCGAGACCTGCCTGGATGCCATTCGCAACGGTGTCGGCTCTGCCACCATCCTGGACGGACGGGTGCCCAACGTGGTGCTGCTGGAAACCTTCACCGAACACGGCGTCGGCACGATGATCCGCCGCGACGACGTGATCGACGAGGAAGACTGAGCAGCGACCACCGGCTTCACGTGAAACGCCGCGCCTGACCGGCAGGCGCGGCGGCACGCGATCAGGCGAACTTGTACTCGCCACCCTCCTCCAGCGCGACCTTCCACGCCGGGCGGGCGTGCAGGGCATCGATCCAGCGATCGACGTTCGGGAACGCGCCGCGCTTGCCGAAGGCCCCCAGGATCTCGCCCACGAAGCTCATGTTGACATCGGCCCCGGTCAGGCTGTCACCGACCAGGAAATCCCGGCCCTCGAGCTGGCGGTTGACGTGGCCGACATGGTTGGCGATCTCGCTTTCGATGCGCGGGTGCAGCGGTGCCCCCGCCTCACCCAGCCGCCCCACGTACATGAACAGCATCAGCGGCAGCATCACGGACCCTTCCGCATACTGCAGCCACTGGACATAGCTGTCGTAGTCATCGGTGGACGGATCGGGCTGCAGCCGGCCATCACCGTGACGGCGGATGACGTAATCGATGATCGCACCGGATTCGAAGATCGTCTTGTCCCCGTCGGTGATCACCGGCGACTTGCCCAGCGGATGGACGGCGATCAGTTCGGGCGGCGCCAGGTTGGTCTCGGCATTTCGCGCGTATTTCTTCAGTTCGTAGTCCAGCCCCAGTTCCTCCATCAGCCACAGGATGCGCTGGGAACGGGAGTTGTTCAGGTGATGCACGGTCAGCATGGACAGGTCCTTGTTCAAGATGGGAACGGGCACGCTAGTCCATCGGGCGGGAAGTCTCCAGCACCGCTCCGACAAGATAGAGTGAACCGGTGACCAGCACCCGGTGGCCGGGTTCGACCATGGCCAGCGCCTGTCGCCAATCGGCCGCGACCGCGCCCGAGAGACCCAGGTCCCGCGCGGCACCGGCAATTCGGGCCGGCTCCGTGGGCTTGCCGGTCGAATAGACCGGCGCCGAAGGGATCGGGACGCCGATGACCTGCGGGCGCATGTCGGCGAAGGCCGCAAGGAACGGCGCCACCGGACGGTTGTCGAGCAGTCCGACGATCAGCGTCAGGGGCCGGGGCG
>CAJYBQ010000142.1 GCA_913064755.1 uncultured Alphaproteobacteria bacterium | reverse complement strand
AACCGCGGGAGCCAGCAAAGGCCAGTGCATGCAGAGGTAACAGGAACACCAGCGTATCAGCATCGGCATGAAGCAGCTGCAGGCGGATTCGTGAGGTGGTGTTGCGGCCAAGTAACCGGTCAACTTCCGGTTCGACGGTCGTGTCACGAACATCACCGACTACGGTGCGTTCGTGGAGCTGGAGCCTGGTGTCGAAGGTCTGATCCACATCTCCGAGATGTCCTGGACCAAGAAGAACATCCATCCGGGCAAGATCGTTTCCACCAGCCAGGAAGTTTCCGTGCAGGTCCTGGAAGTCGATCCGGACAAGCGCCGCATCAGCCTGGGCCTGAAGCAGACCATGGACAATCCGTGGGATGCCTTCGCGGCCAGCCATCCGAAGGGCACGATCGTCGAGGGCGAGATCAAGAACAAGACCGAATTCGGCCTGTTCGTTGGTCTGGAAGAAGACATCGACGGTATGGTCCACATGTCCGACCTTTCCTGGGATATCCCGGGCGAGCAAGCCATGAACGAATACGACAAGGGCGACATGGTCCGTGCCGTGGTTCTGGATGTGGACATCGACAAGGAACGCATCAGCCTGGGCGTCAAGCAGATCGACAACGATCCGTTTGCCGATGCCAAGGCGATGAAGCGTGGCGAAACCGTCACGTGTTCCGTCGTGCGGGTCATGGAAGCAGGGCTGGAGGTCGAGACCTCGACCGGTCTGCCGGGCTTCATCCGCAAGAATGACCTCAGCCGCGATCGCTCCGAGCAGCGTCCCGACCGCTATGCGGTGGGTGACAAGATCGATGCGAACATCATCAGTGTCGACAACAAGACCCGCCGGGTGAACCTGTCGGTGAAGGCACTGGAGTTTGCGGAAGAGAAGGAAGCCGTTGCCAACTTCGGTTCCTCCGATTCCGGCGCGAGCCTCGGCGACATCCTCGGTGCGGCCCTGAAGGCCCGCATGGAAGGTGGCGAACCCGAGACCGAGACCGAGGAAGACAAGTCGTAAGGGTTTTCCCTTCGACACGATCTTCCGTGACGATCCCGATGCGCCTGCATCGGACAAGCGCCGGGGCCAGCCATGCTGGTCCCGGCGTCTTGCTTTCTGGCGGCGGGATGCAGAACCGCCCCTTTCACGACCGCCTGCTTCGGATGGAACGCCCATGAACCTCGACAGTCTCGAAACCTGGGTCATGACCGACGGCAAGCCCGGCATGCAGAACCAGTGCGTTGGCCTGGCCGAGGCGCTGGGTGTCCCCCCGTCGATCCGGCAGCGGGTGATCCGCCAGCCCTGGCGCAGCCTGCCGCCACAACTGTGGTTCGCGCCCCTGTCCGCGCTGGCCCCGGGTTCCTCCCCCCTGGCACCGCCCTGGCCCGACCTGCTGATCGCCACGGGCCGCCAGACGGTTGCGCCCGCAATGGCGATCCGCCGCCTGTCCGGGGGCAGGACCTTCTGCGTGCAGATCCAGAACCCCAAGGTTCCCATCGACCGCTTCGACCTGATCGCCGCCCCGGTGCATGACCGGTTGACCGGCCCCAACGTGATCGCCACCCACGGCGCGCTCGGCCGCGTCAGCCCGGCGAAACTGGCCGCGGAGGCGGAACGGTTCCGTGCCGGGGTCGCGGCCCTGTCGCAGCCGCGAATCATGGTCTCCCTCGGCGGTGACAACGGCGTGTTCCGCATGACCGAAGCGATCATCGACCAGCTGGGCGCACGATTGCGCCAGATGGTCGCCGACAGCGGTGCCAGCCTGCTCGTCACCCCGTCCCGCCGCACCGACGCGGCCCTGGGGGATCGACTGCGCGGCCTGCTGGACGGCATCCCCCACCTCTGGCATGACGGCGCGGGCGCAAACCCCTACCTGGGCTGGCTGGGCCTTGCCGACGCGGTGATCGTGACCGGTGATTCCGTCAACATGGTGTCGGAAGCCTGCGCCACCGGCAAACCGGTCTTCATTGTCGACCTGGAGGGTGGAAACGCCAAATTCTCCCGCTTCCACGCCGCTCTCAGGCGCGACGGACTGACCCGCCCCTTCATCGGCAAGCTGGAAGACTGGACTTACCCCCCACTGGATGATACCGCCAAGGTAGCCGACGCGGTGCGGGAACGGCTCGCCACCCGGATGGCTTGAGCCAGGAGGATGCGGTCCGATGATCCGGGTCGACATGGACAGGCTGCGTGAAACACCGCTGAAGACTGATCCCTACGATTATCTCACGGTCGAGAACTTCGTCCCGCTGGACGCGCTCGACGCCATTGCCGAAGACTTCCCGGACCTTGAACTGCCGGGCTCCTTCCCCGTGGAGGAACTGACCTACGGCCAGCGCTTCGATGCCTTGCTGGCACGGCTGGCGCAGGATGATTTCCGCGATGCCATCGCCGAGAAGTTCGACATCGACCTCACCGGGCGCCCGATGACCTGCACCGTGCGGGGCGCGGCGCAGCGCAAGGACGGCCAGATCCACACCGATTCCACGACCAAGCTGATCACCGTGCTGATCTACCTGAACCCGCCCTGGCAGGCGGAGGGCGGACGCTTGCGGGTCTTGCGGTCCGGCACCGATCTGAACGACTTCGCGGAGGAGATCGAACCCTCTTCGGGCAACCTGCTGATCTTCCGCCGCGCGGACAATTCCTGGCACGGCCACGAGCCGTTCGAGGGCATCCGCCGCTCCATCCAGATCAACTGGGTGACCAGCCAGGCCGTCGCCGACAAGGAAAAGGCGCGGCACCGCGTCTCGGCGAAACTGAAACGGATGAACCCGTTTGCCGGCCGCAGGAACAGCAGCACACGACAGGCACCCCAATGACCCTGAATATCCAGACCTTCCGCAATGCGGACCACCGGGCAGGCTGGCGTCCCGGCAACAATTCCGGCGGCCTGACCCTGTTCAAGGCCCTGGGCCACCCGATCACGGCCGATCTCGCGAAGGCCTGGCGTGCATCGCTGGCCGACGCCGGACGCATCGCGATCTACGACCCGCTGGGCGATGCCGAGACCGTGGACGTTTTCCACGACCTGGCGGGCCTGTCGCCGGTCGCCTACCTGGTGCAGCAGGTGGAGCACGTGGGGCGTGAAGCCTTCGGCCTGACCGCACGCCCGGTGACGGAGATCGGCGATGATTTCGACACGCTGCTGATCACCGCCTTCGACGGGGCCGGCTTCCTGCAGCATCTGCAGCACATCATGCCGTCCGGCAAGCGGGTGGAGACCCTGGACCCGCTGCGCCTGCCCGACCGGATGCTTTCGCAGCCGAAGAAATATGTCGATGCGCTGAACTTCGCGACCAACTTCGGGTTCCTGCGCGACGGCGAGGGGCTGCACACGCGCATCGTCACCGCCAACTACTGGTCGGGCTACGGCGCGACGGATCCCGCGCTCTGGTGCCGGTTGATCGGTGGCGACGGCGCGACGCTGGCGGAATGGGAGGAACCCCTCACCCGCCCGTTCGAGACCATCACCATCGACAGTGCGGAAATCCGCCAACGCTTCGGCCTGCGGGACTTTGCCGGCACGCTGTTCATGCATGCCGTGCGCATCAAGGGCCACGAGATCGTCAAGTATGCCCTGGACGTCTACGGCGATGCGGCCGAGCAATTGAGCTGCACGCATGACGCCAATGCCTGGCCTGCCGACCTCTATGCCGGTGTTCCGGCTCCCGACGCGGACGAGGACCTGATCCTCTGGGTGCAGAACAGTCACCCGATCGAGATTCCCGCCGGTGCCATCGGGTTCAACCTGATGGGCGGCCAGGACGTGACCAGCTATGACCACAGCGTGCCGCCGTTCGGCACGGTGGCGGTGGACGTGGGTGCGCTGCTGCCCGATGCCCGGTTCCCGGAACAGATCGAACTGCAGGCCGGTCGCTACTTCGTGCGTCCGCGCTACGAAGTCGTCCAGCGCGGCTCCGGCCGTCGGCGCATTGCCCATGCCAATGTCGAGCGCGTGGACCTGAAACCGGACCCGGAAATCAGGACCAGCGCCCCCCTGTTCGGCAAGGGCTACATCATGCCCCTGCCCGTGCTGCCGGTCGATGATTTCCAGACCATCTGCCTGCCGACGCCCATGGCCGACACGCAGATGGAAATGCCGATCCGGGTCGAGTTGATCGACGCCGACGGCACCTGCCAGGCCGAGAAGTTCCTTGGCCGCGTCGGACGTCGGGATTCCATCGCCGTCGACGTGGACGCATGGATGCGCGAAGCCGCGGCGGAACTGCCGTCAGGCACCGGTCACGTGGAATTTCTCTACGACTTCCGCGATGGCGGGGAGGCCGACGGCTGGCTGCACGCGCTGGCCCGCATCGAACAGCGCGCCAGCGGCCACCGGGCCGAGACCATCTTCGGCGCTCACATGTTCAACATGCCGTTGATCTTCCGCGACGAGCCGCAGTCCTATTCGGGGCGCCCGCCGGGGCTGTCGACCCGGCTGTTCCTGCGCCTGGGCGGGGAGACGGCGGATGCCATGTGTCACCTGCTCTATCCGGCATCCATGCCCTGGGCAGCAACGTCCAGCACCGATCTGAACCTGTTCAGCGGCGCGGGCGAACAGGTCGCCACGACCCGCATCGCCATTCCCTGCGGCGGATCACGCCACTGGCGGGTTTCGGAGACCTTCTCGGCGGCGGAACTGAAGTCTGCCGGCCCGGATGCCTACGTGCAGATCCGCGACACCACCTGTCGCCTGTTCGGCTTCCACGGCCTGCTCCGCCCCGGCGTTGCCTTCAGCCTGGACCACATGTTCGGGTACTGACGAACGGTCGCCGTTACCGGCACTGGCATCAGAGTTTCGCCCGCACCTCGTTGGCGAAGCGGTTCATGGTGTCCACGGCGTTGTCGGCGGTCTCCGGCACGATGTCGAAACACATCTCGGTTGCGCCCGCATCCTGGAACCGCCGGATGCTGTCGATGATGTCCTGCGGCCGGCCATGGGTCGGTGGCACGCCGTCACCGGCAGGGCCGTCCTGGAACACGATGCTGACCTTCGGCGCGATGGGAAAGTCCTTCGCGTCCCGCCCCTGTTCCGCCAGCAGCCGTTCCAGTTCCGGGCGCAGGGACGCCACCTGCTCGGGCGAGACCTTGAACGGGTGCCAGACATCGCCGAAGCGGGCGGTGCGGCGCAACGCGGCCGGTGAATGCCCACCGATGTAGATCGGCGGATGCGGGCGCTGCACCGGGCGGGGACCCAGGCGTGCGCCCTTGAAGCTGTAGTCGTCACCGTCGTGATCCGTCGGCTCCCCGCGCCAGAGGCGAATGGCGATATCCAGCCCCTCGTTGCAGCGCTTGCCGCGCCGGGCAAACGAATAGCCCAGCGCATCGTATTCCTCCTGGAACCAGCCGACCCCGACGCCGAAGTTGGCCCGTCCACCGCTGACCTGGTCCAGTTCCGCGACCTGCGCCGCGGCCTCCATCGGGTTGCGCATCGGCAGGACAAGCACGCTGGTGCCGAGGCGGACGGTCTTCGTCCGTCCGGCCAGGTAGTTCAGCACGCTGAAGGGCTGGTAATATGCCCGTTTCCAGCTTTCCGGCATCTGCCCGTCGGCGGTGCCGGGGTATTTCGAGACAATGGTGGGCATCATCAGCAGGTGATCACTGGACCACAGGCTGTCCAGCGCCGTCGCCTCCGCCGTTTCCGCCATCCTGTCAAAGGTGCGCGGCGTGGCATCATCCCCGCGCACGATGATCGACATGCCAAACTTCATCGGTCTTCTCCCCGTCCCCATGCTTCTGCTGGCCACGATGATACTCGCCAATCCGTCGCTTGACAGGTACCGCGGACGGGTATCCCGTGACCGGCGGAAGCATGGGGACGGGAAATGGCAGTTATCGCGGCATCCGACCGCCCGGCGGCGGGGATATTCTTCGTCATGCTCGGCATGGCGTCGATTTCCGTTCAGGACGTGCTGATCAAGGATCTGAGCGATGGCTATCCACTGCACCAGATCGTGTTCACCCGAAGCCTAATCGGCCTCTGCTTCACGCTGATACTCGTGCAGATGGAGGGGGGCTGGCGCATCCTGCGGACGCCGCACTGGCCCACCCACCTGGCACGTGGCGGCCTGGTGATCTGCGCCAACATGCTCTACTTCACCGCGCTGGCCAGCATGACCCTGGCGGAGGCCACGGCGCTCTACTTCGTGGCACCGCTGTTCATCACCATCCTGTCGGTGCTGATGCTGAAGGAAAGCGTCGGCCTGCACCGCGTGACCGGCATCGCCATCGGCTTTGTCGGCGTGCTGGTGGTGGTGCGCCCGGGCAGCGGCATCTTCGGCCTGATCGCGCTGCTGCCGATGCTTGCCGCATTCAGCTATGCCATGATGAGCGTCCTGACACGCAAGATCGGCGTGGCGGACAAGGCGTCATGCATGGCGTTCTACATCCAGTTCGTGTTCCTGATCTTCAGCATCGGCTTCGGCCTCGCCTTCGGTGACGGGCGTCATGGCGGCAGCGGTGACCCGAGCATCGACTTCCTGCTGCGCGCCTGGGTCTGGCCACCGATGGACGACGCCATCCTGCTGGGATTCTGTGGCGTCACCGTGGCGATCACCGGGTACTGCCTGTCGCAGGCCTACCGGCTGGCCCATGCCGGGCTGGTGGCCCCCTTCGAATACATCGCCCTGCCACTGGCCGTGATCTGGGGCATCACCTTCTTCGACGAATACCCTGACCAGTGGACCATCGTCGGCATAGGCCTGATCATTGCCAGCGGAATCTACATCACGTGGCGGGAGACCGTGCGCCGGCGCTGGGTGGCGGCCCAGGTCCCGGCACGGCGGGAGTAGGACATGGTGATGGAAGTCATCGAGACCCCCGACATGGCGATCACGCTGGCTGACGGCTGTCGCCTCTCGGCCCGCGCCTGGATGCCCGCGGACGCGATGGCGGAACCCGTGCCGGCCATCCTGGAGTACCTGCCCTATCGGAAGCGCGACGGAACCGTCGCACGGGATGCCCTGACCCACCCCTGGTTCGCCGCGCGCGGATATGCCTGCCTTCGGGTGGACATGCGCGGCACCGGCGATTCCGACGGGCTGATGGCGGACGAGTATACCGCGCAGGAACTCGCCGACGCGGTGGATGTCATCAACTGGATCGCCGCTCAGGACTGGTGCAGCGGTACTGTCGGCATGATGGGAATCTCCTGGGGAGGTTTCAACGGTCTGCAGGTGGCGGCACTGGCTCCCGAACCGCTGAAGGCTGTCATCACGCTCTGTTCGACGGACGACCGCTATGCCGACGACATCCACTACAAGGGTGGTTGCCTGCTGAACGAGAACCTGGGCTGGGGCGCGACCATGCTGTCCTATTCATCCCGTCCACCGGACCC
Source organism: uncultured Alphaproteobacteria bacterium (assembly GCA_913064755.1). Classification (GTDB taxonomy): domain Bacteria; phylum Pseudomonadota; class Alphaproteobacteria; order Minwuiales; family Minwuiaceae; genus Minwuia. Next base: position 400 of record CAJYBQ010000142.1, on the reverse strand, counting down.
GATGATCGTCGGCGACCGCTGGCGGCAGATGTGGCTGGACCGGCTGGAAAACGAACCATTCCTGCCCGCCACATGGCTGCGCCACCATCGCCGCAATTACTATTGGCAGCACGGGTCGGTCTGCGGGGATTTCACCAGTAGCAAGGCCGCAACCCTGGCCATCGGCGGCTGGGGCGATGCCTAACGGCTTGCCGTGCCGCGGCTGCTGACCGGGATCAGCGCACCGGTGAAGGGCATCACCGGCCCCTGGGTTCACAAGTATCCTCACCTTGCCGTGCCGGAACCAAGGATCGGTTTCCTGCAGGAGGCCCTGGACTGGTGGGATCGCTGGCTGAAGCAGACGCCCAACGGTGCCGAGAACCTGCCCGCCTGGCGTGGCTACATCATGGACAGCGTGCCG
>CAJYBQ010000141.1 GCA_913064755.1 uncultured Alphaproteobacteria bacterium | reverse complement strand
TCACGACAAGAACGTCGATAGGTAATCGACTCATCTTGCTCTTTTAGGAGTTCTAAAAGCTCCAATACCATCAAATCACGGCCTTCTAAGTCGACCGAGAAATCTTGGAGATAAGGTTCGCTATCTTTGTCGGGATCGTACCGATATACACTAACTTGCATTAGTAGAATCTCTCTTTTGGTTCAAACACACCGTCCGGCAAATCGTCATGCGATTCCAGAATCGAGGGCGTAAAGTTAACTTTCCGCTTACCGAGCGTCTTGGTCGCTGGATCATACAAAGAGTGGCACAACCAATTGACGTCATCCCGTGTCTCATAGTCATCTCTCTCATGAGCACCGCGGCTCTCTTTGCGACTTTCAGCTGAAATCGCGGTTGCTTCGGCTATTTCTAGTAAGTTTTCCAGCTCCAACGCTTCCAGCCTCGCGGTGTTGAAGGCGTTACTCTTATCGGCGATTGATGCCTTAGAAATACGCTCCCGCAGGTCTTCAAGCTTGTCTGCCGCGTCGGCGCGCAATTCCTTGAGGTCCTCGATCCGTTCATCGAGGGATTCGCGGGCTTCACCGGACGCGTCGGCGGCCTCGTCGCTCAGTTCCTCGATCCGGGCATCCAGCGTGTCGATCAGTTCCTCGGCCTTCTCGATGGCCTGGTCCTTCCTCTCCACGGAATAGTCCTGGATCGCTTCCCAGGCTTCCTGAATTTCCTCGCGCGCCTGGTCCGCATTGTCGGTTGCATGCGCCAGACCGCCCGAGAGCGTGACGCCCGTGGCTGTGAACACGGCGATCAGAGTTGAGCGAATGGACATCGAAGAAATCTCCTGTTCTGTGTTCATGGCTTCGTCTTGCCCTCGGCTATATGGTCACGCCGGGCGTATGTTGAAGGGCCTGGTCGCGGACGGTCCGAGGATCGTGCGTGGTCGCGCGCCATGAAGGGGCCGTGATCGGCCCGGGTTTGCGCCGGGACCGGCGTGACGCTCAACGTCCCCTCGACACCTCAGCCGGGGCGCATCATGCGTCGTGCCGTTGCGGCATCGGCCAGTGGCCGGTTCAGGGTCTTCGCGGCGGCGGCAGCCTGGGCGACCAGCGATGCGTTGTCGGGTGCCGTGCTGCCATCCGCCAGCAGCAGATTGTTCTCGACACCGACACGGGCATGACCGCGCAGTTCCAGTGCCCGTGCGGCGCAGGCCGCTTCCTGCGCGCCGAAGGCACAGACCGCCCAGAGCCAGTCGGCATGGTCCGTGGCTTCCCGCATCGCGGCCAGGAACGGGTCCAGGTCGGAGGGGGCCGATTGCTGGTCACGGCTGTAGCGACCCAGCACGAACAGCGCATGCGCCCGGCCCGCGGGGATGCGCCCGCTGGCCCGCAGCCGGATGAAGCGCGCGACGTCGGTTTCATCGTAGAGGATGTGCTGCACCAGCATGTTCCGCGTCTCGGCGAAGGCGAGGAATGCGGCGAAGGCATCGACCGCCTGGCCGTCGGCCTCGTCCGGTACGAACTCCCGCAGGCCCATGGACACCGCTTCCGGCGCCAGCGCCTGCATGGCGGCAAGCTGCGCCGGGGCCTGGTAGATACCCGCAGCCTCGCTGGTTGCCTGCACGATCAGGTCATCACCAACCGCCTCACGAATGGCGTCCGTGGCCTGCCGGTAGAGGCCGGGGTCGAGGCTGTGGCGCTGTCCCGAATCCCGCACATGCAGATGAATCATGGCGGCCCCGGCATCGCGGCAGGCGCGCGCGGTCTCGGCCAGGGTTGCCGGGATCACGGGCAGGGCGGCATGGTCGCCGGTGGTGCGTCGGGCGCCGTTGGGCGCAACGGTCAGGATGGCGGGTTCTTGGGCCAAATCGGGGCTCCTCGAGTTGATGGCGAAACGGTTCAGAAGAATGCCCCGCGGGCGGACACGGGCCAGATTCGTTCCACGATCCCGTCGCGGCATCCGACATACCAGTCATGGAGATTTATCGTCGGGTCGCAGTGGCCGGGTATCAGCCGCAGCTTCTGCCCCAGGGACACGGATTGCCCGGCGTCGACAACCAGGGTGCCGTGTTCGTCGGATGGCCCGGCGTAGGGCACGCCGGGCAGGTCTGCGACCAGCGTCAGACCGCTCTCGAAACTGGTGGACTTCAGGCCCACGTCGCAGATCGCGGTGCCCTTTCGGGCGGTGCTCATGATGGTGGCCAGCAGGAACAGGCTGTGTTCGAACCGGGTGTCGGGGTCGCCGTCCGGACCCAGGTTGCGGGCGTAGTCGGCATCCATGAAGGCATAGGACCCGGCCTGCAGTTCGGTCCAGAGACCCGAATCGGCTTCGAACTGGGCCGTGCCGGTACCCGCGCCTGTCACGCTGGGGCAGGCGATGCCCGCCGCCGAAAGCAGGTCCAGCATGGTCCGCACGATGGCGGCCGCATGCCGGATTGCCCCCGCCCGTTCTCCCGCGCCGCGAATATGCTGGGCCTTGCCGTGATAGGCCTGGATGCCCGCGAACGCGAGGCCGGGCGCGTCGATGACCTGCCGGCAGAGCGCCACCGCGGCAGCATCGGCGGGAACCCCGCAGCGACCCATTCCGACATCGATTTCCAGGTAGACCCGCAGCTGCACCCCGGCGGCAAGCGCGTGCCGGGACAGGTCGGCGATATTGCCCGCGTCATCGACACAGACACCGACCGTTGCCCGCCGCGCCAGCCGTGCAAGGCGGGACAGCTTGGCGTCACCGGCGATCTGGTTGCTGACCAGCACGTTGTCGATGCCGCCGTGCACCAGCACCTCGGCCTCCGAAACCTTCTGGCAGCACTGGCCTGCCGCGCCGCGAACCATCTGTGCCCTGGCGACGTCCACCGACTTGTGGGTCTTGGCGTGGGGGCGCAGGTCGACGCCCGCGGCATCCGCCATGGCCTGCATGCGGTCCAGGTTGCGCTCGAACGCGTCCAGGTCGACCAGCAGGGCAGGGGTGTCGACCTGGTCGACGGTGTCACCGATACGGGCGGGAGGCGGCTGCGTGCTCATCGTGTCGCCTTCATGTGATCGCCCGGTGCTGGCTGTTCCCGCTGCCTGGGGCTAGGCTCGGTGGACAAGGGGGTACAAACATGCGTCCATTGATCTGCCGATCCGCGATTCATCGGTTCCTCCTGCTCCTCGGCCTTTGCCTGATCGTCTTCGTCTCGCCTGTCCGGGCAGACGATACGCCTTTCCAGCGTGCGCTGGACAGCCTTGTCCGCGTCGATGCGGAGATCGCGCCCGATGCCCGTACCGCGAGGGCGCTCGGCCTGGCGCGGCACGGCTCCGGCGTGGTGATCGACGATTCCGGCCTGGTGCTGACCATCGGTTACCTGATTCTCGAGGCGATGACGGCCACGGTAACCGATATCGACGGCAATGCCGTCCCGGCGGAGATCGTCGCCTACGACCACGCCCCCGGGCTGGGGCTGCTGCGCGCGCAGGTCCCGCTGAACCGACCGGCTGCACGGCTGGGCGACTCGGCGTCCCTGGTCCCGGACATGCCGATGCTGATCGCGGGCTTTCGCGGCAAGGCCGGGGCCTGGCCGGTCACGGTCGCCGACGTGCGTGACTTCAGCGGCTACTGGGAATACCTGCTGGAGGATGCGCTCTTCACCATGCCGCCCGTGTCGGAATGGCAGGGGACGGCGCTGTTCGGCCCGGACTGGCGGCTCGCCGGTGTCGGATCGCTGGTTGTCAGCGATGCCCGCCGCCGTCCGACACGCAGCCCCGGCAACATGTTCGTGCCCGTCGATGCGCTGAAGGCAGCCCTGGGGGACATGCTTGCCCTCGGTCGCAGCCGCGCGTCCGAACGGCCCTGGCTCGGCGTCTTCACGAACGATCATAGGGGGTATGTGGTTGTCACATACGTGTCCGATGACGGTCCCGCTGCGACGGCCGGCTTGCGCCGTGGTGATGTCATCCTGGAAGTGGATGGCGAACCCGTGCGGTCCATGTCCGATCTGTACCGGAAGGTCTGGAATCTCGGGCGTCCCGGCGTTTCCGTGCCCCTGACGCTGGGTCGCGACGGTGCCATATCCGGCATCAGCATCGTGTCCGGAGACCGCTACCGCTATCTCAAGCTGGACACGACCTATTGAACGCGACCCGTGCCCCCTCGCCGACCGGTTGCTGTCCTGATCAATGACCCCGATTAATGGGTTCTTTACCGCTCCGCCCTACAACTGGCGACCAGTCCGGTGACAAATGAAGGGTCGGACAAGGGACATGGCAGAAGGCCGTGCAGGGAATCTTGCCCAGGGGCAGCAGTATGCACGATGGTCGTTTTCAGGTTCTGACCGTGTCTTCCGGCCAAAGTCGGCTGGACGAGATCGCGCCGCGACTGAACGTTGGCGGAACCTCCGTGGTCGGTCACAGGGTCGCGTCACTCGAAGAAGCCGTTCTGGCCGCCGAGACGGATCAGTTCGACTGCATCCTGCTGGATGTCGGTCGCGATGCGGAGGCAGCCAAGAACCTGCGTTTCCGCATGCTCGACAAGGGTGTCAGCCTGCCCATCATCGTCATTGCGGATGGGCTGTCGTCGTCCGAGATGGTGGGACTGTTGCGGGCCAATGTCGCCGACTGCATCACATCCAAGGACCTGAGCATCGACCGTGTCGTGCGCGCCATCTGGAACGCCACGCGGTCTGCCCGAACCGAACGCGCCCTGTCACTGGCCGAGGCGCAGCGGGTTCACAATGTCCTGCATGATCATCTGACGGACCTGCCGAACCGGTCGCTGTTCTTCGACCGGCTGGACCAGGCGCTGTCGCTGGGGGACCGGCAGCGGACGCCGCTGGCAATCCTCACCTGCAACATCAACGGCTTCAACCGCGTCAATGGCGAGATGGGCCACCAGGTCGGTGACCAGTTGCTGCGCGCGGTGGCCGAACGCATTGCCTCCGCGCTGCGCCGCTCCGACACGCTGGCCCGCCTGGGCGATGACGAATTCGGCGTGATCCTGCCGACCGGCGCGTCACAGGAAGGCGCGGAACGTGCCGCCGCCAAGATCGTGGCGGCGCTGGATCTGCCGTTCGAACTGAACGAGCATACCTTCAGCATCGGCGTGCGCATCGGTATCGCCCTGTACCCGACCCATGGCACCAAGGGCACGCACCTGCTGGTCCGGGCCGAGAACGCGATGCGCGACGGCCGACGCGACAATCAGCGGTTCGCGGTGCATGTGGCCGGCCGTCATCACGACCGCGACAAGGGTCGTCCGCTGGTGGAGGAATTCAAGCTGGCGCTGGATGATGGCGACAGGCAGCTGTTCATGACGTTCCAGCCGAAGATCAACCTGCGGACTCAGCAGATCCATGGCGTCGAGGCGCTGGTGCGCTGGCGGCATCCGGACCGGGGCATGGTTTTCCCCGATGCCTTCATTCCGCTGGCCGAGGACGCGGGACTGATCGACAAGCTGACGATGCACGTGCTGAACCACACCCTGGCGCAACAGGCCGCCTGGCGGGCGGAGGGAATCAACCTGACCGTCGCCGTCAACCTGTCGGCCAAGACCCTGCAGGATGCCCGCTTCCCGGCGCAGGTGCAGGACATGATGCGTCGCTGGTCCACCGATCCGACCAAGCTGGTGCTGGAAATCACGGAAAGCGCGATCATCCTGGACGTGGACCGCGCCACGGCGACCCTGAACCAGCTCGACAGTCTCGGCATCGGCATCTCGATCGACGATTTCGGGACCGGCTATACCTGCCTGTCCTACATCCGCCGCCTGCCGGTGGAGGAACTGAAGGTGGACAAGTCCTTCGTGATCGGGATGTCCACGTCCCCCGATGACTGGGTGATCGTTTCGTCCCTGATCGAACTCGGCCACAACCTCGGCATGACCGTGGTGGCCGAGGGCGTCGAGGACGAACAGACCCTGCGCACGCTGGTGGAGGTCGGTTGCGACTATGCACAGGGCTATTACATGGCCCGCCCGCTGCCTGCCGATGACCTGACCGAATGGTTGCTGACCTCCCCCTGGGGGCTGGAGACCGCGATGGCCGGTGGCATGGCGTCGCCCAGCACCGCCCCGCTGATGACGCGCCGCAGCGGCAAGGCAGCCAGCAATGTTCACGAGTTGCGTCCCGCCGCCAGTCTGTGACAGTTTCCTCCGTCGAATGATGGAGGGATCGCATGCATACGTCGAAGGCAACGCGGATACTTGTCCGCGCGGTGCTCTGCGCGCTGTTGCTTTGCGTGGTGCAGGTCTCCGCCCAGGCTGAGGACACCGTTGCCGACGGTCTGCGCGCCTATCGTGACGGTGATGTCGAAACCGCCCGCCGGATATGGGAGATTCTGGCGGAGGACGGTGACCCCAAGGCCCAATTCAATCTCGGCGTCCTGTACGACGCGGGTGACGGTGTGGTGGCCGACCCGGCCCGTGCCCGGGCGCTCTGGTCCGCGGCGGCGGAGCAGGGGCTGGCCGTTGCCGCGCATAACCTGGCCTTGCTGGAACTGGAACAGGCGGGCAGCGACGCCGAACGGATCGACGCGGCCCGCGCCAGGCTTGAACAAGCCGCGGCCGCGGGCCTGGCCCGTGCCCATTACACGCTGGGCAAGATGATGCTGGAGGGGGTTGGCGGCGAGGTGGATGCCGCGCGGGCCATCGAGCTGATTCGCAGGGCGGCCGAAGGTGGTTATGTCCGTGCCGAGTACAACATGGGCAAGGCCTATCGTGACGGCCTGGGGGTCAAGGCCGATCCCGCCATGGCTGCCGACTGGTTCGGCCGGGCGGCCCGGCATGGACATGCCGGTGCACAGGAACACCTGGCCCGGCGGCTGGCGACGGGGGATGGCGTTACGGCCGACCCTGTGATGGCGCTCGGCTTCGCATTGCTTGCAGCGCGCCAGGATTACCCCGATGCTCTGGCCATGGCCGAAGACCTGAAACAGGAACTGGGGATCATGGACATCGCGAAGGCCGTCCAGTTCGCGGATGAATTCAATCCGGTTCCCGTCGCGCATGAGTAACGTCCGGCCCCAGCGCTGGTGGCACAACCTGGCGGTTGTTCCCCTGCTCATGCTGCTTGCCCTCGTGTTGCCGGCGGGACCGGTGGATGCGCAGGCGTCGCAGTCACCGCCGCTTTCCGGCGCCTTGCAGGAAAGGCTGGACCGGGGAATCGCGGAGGCCCGGGCGCGCAATGCGGAGGCGTTGCGCAGTCCCGGCATGACCGACCTGAAGCCGGGGAACGAACATGCGGCCTCGGTCGCCGTCATCAATGCCGCGGGCAACCCGTCCCTTGCTGCCGGTATCGTCGGCTACATGTCCGACCGCATGCCGGAAGCGCGTGGCCCCATCGCGCGCGCTGTCGCGGGCAGTTTTCCGGGCTTTGCGCCGGAGATCCGGGTGGCTGCAGGCGCCCCGCCACCGCAGGCGCAGAGCACTTTCGCGCAGGGCGGCGAACAGAAGGCCGACCGTAATCCCGGCAATGATCAGAAATAAGGCCATTCGCTGCAGGAAGCGCGACGGCTGAGTTACAGTCTGTCGAAAAAGTGGCATGGATTCCGTCCTTTGGCCTGGACTATTACATGGGCGACGACGGCGTTTCGTTGGTCTTCATTCTCCTGTCGACCTTCCTGACCCCGATCTGCATCATGGCGAGCTGGGAATCCATCCAGCACCGCGTAAAGGAATACATGTTCGCGTTTCTTGTTCTGGAAACGCTCATGGTCGGTATGTTCTGCGCACTCGATTTCATCCTGTTCTATATCTTCTTCGAAGCCGTGCGGATCCCGATGTTCCTCATTATCGGTATCTGGGG
>CAJYBQ010000140.1 GCA_913064755.1 uncultured Alphaproteobacteria bacterium | reverse complement strand
ACTGAGTACAATTCTGGAAAACCTCATTACAAATGCCTTCAATTACCGCGACCAAACCAAGACAAGCTGTTTCGTGCGGATTGAAAGCCAGACGGTCGGCGACATGCTCCACATTCTGGTAGCGGACAATGGCGTTGGTATCCCAAAAAAGTATCACGGGCAGGTCTTTAAAATGTTCAAACGACTTGATGCCAGAAGCGGTGATGGTCTGGGTTTGGCACTTGTGGAGAAGCAGACCAACCGTCTTGATGGCACGATCACTTTTTCCAGTACCGAAGGCAAGGGTGCAGAGTTCACGATCACTTTGCCTCAGCAAGGATTCTGGGAATAAGCAAGATTACTGTGGTTATTGTAGACGATGAAACTGCAGATCGCATGATCGCCAAGCGACGCTTGTCTCGGCATGATGATTTTGGTGCGGTTCTGGAAGTATCTACTGGTGAGGATTTTCTTGAGACTGTTTTTGATGTCAATGGCCCTCTTAAATCGATTAAAAGACCCATACTCGTCCTGATGGACATAAACATGCCGCGACTGTCCGGTTTCCAGACGCTGGAGAAGTTCGAGAAGCTGATCGACGACGGCGTGATTCCGGGCAATTGCACCGTGTCGATGTACACATCGTCCGACAATCCCCAAGACCACCGGAAGTCGCGCGAGTTCTCGACGGTCAAGGGATACATCGTGAAACCGATGGACCAGGGCCAGGCAAAGCGCCTGGTGGATTTCTGCCTCGGTGGCGCCGGTGATCGCCTCTATTCCCAGTTCAAGATGGCCACTTCCTGAAGGCTTCCGCCCGAAAGCAGGGATGACGGGACAGGCCGACCGGCCAACTGCAACCGGATCGAAACGCATAACGGTCGTTTCCCGCGTTTCGGAGCCTGTCCTGCAGTGATCAGGCCGCGTTGGACTCGAACGACTTCGTGTCGTCCAGCGGCCCGAGCCAGTAGTGCGAACCGATGACCTCCACCGTCCAGGCACCTGTTCCCGCCGGCGTCACCCGGGAGGTCCAGACGATCCCGGGCGCAGCCGGAAATGTCGCTGCCTTCAGCTGATCACCGTAGAACCGGTGCAGGATTGCGCGCCCATCCATGCCATCCGCCAGCAACCGCACCAGGAACGCCTCGTCGGGCGTGGCTGCGAACAGGGCCTGGCCGCCCGGATCGGAACACCGGACATCCAGCGTGACCCTGACCGCGTCGGTCTTCGGATAGGCCTGCGGCCTGGCCGCGTACAGCAGGCTGCCCACGCGAAACAGCCGTTCGTGAAACGCCGGGTCGACGTATTCCTCCCAGAGCTTCTCCTCCCGCATCTCGCTCGCCATGTTGCGCAACTGGCCGTCGCGCAGCGCATCGCCGATGACATGCCGCAGCACCAGGTAGGCCGCCTCGCCGGCATCCAGGTCCTGCAAGGACATCAGGCACATCTCGCGCAGTTCATCGTCGCCCATGCCGGCGTGGTCGCCGAAGTCCATCGCGTCCAGAAGCGCGCGGAAATCATCGGCCGTCCAGTCGCCGGCGATCTCCCTGATCTCGACGAAATCCGCAATGTCGACGTGAAAGGTGTGGCTCATTCGGGTGGCTTCCTGTCCCTGGGGAACTGCATGCGCCGACGACGGTTTCCATCGTGCTGCAGATGGTGTGATCATTAGCAGATTCCCGGAATTCTCGCTGCCATTGTTGCGGCATCCGTCGCGAATCGCCGGTCGCGCGGGTGCCGACCTGCGTACGGGGAATGCGACCCCGGGCTGCCCCCGGGACAGCCTGCGCCGACACCCGCCCTGACCTGTTGCCTGCCCCGTGCCATGTCCTGTGCCATTTCCTGTGCTATGCGTCCTGCATGGACACGAAATACGATACCATCGGGATCGATTACGGTCGTCTCCGGCAACCGGATGCCCGGATCGCGGCGATGATCCACGGCGCGCTGGGATCCGCGCGGACGGTGCTGAACATCGGGGCCGGGACGGGGTCGTACGAACCGCTGGACCGGGCGGTCACGGCGCTGGAGCCATCCATGGAGATGATCCGCCAGCGGCCCGCGGCTGCCGCGCCGGTGGTGCAGGGAACCGCGGAAGACCTGCCGTTTGCCGACAGGTGCTTCGATGCCGCCACCGCGATCCTCACCGTGCATCACTGGACCGACCGGCAGCGGGGCCTGCGGGAGATGCGGCGGGTGACGCTGGGACCGCTGGTGATCCTGACCTTCGACCACCTGCACCGGGACTTCTGGCTGGCCGACTACATTCCGGAACTGGTGGCACTCGACGAGGGCAAGATGCCCCGGATGGGCGACTTCGAAGCCTGGCTCGGCCCGGTGGAGATCATCACGGTGCCGGTGCCGCATGACTGCACCGACGGCTTCCTCGGGGCCTACTGGCGACGGCCGGCGGCCTATCTCGACCCCCGGGTCAGGGCGGCGATTTCCTGCTTCTGGGCGCTGGGCGATGCCTCCGGGGCCTGGGAACGGCTTGCGCGGGACATCGCGTCCGGCGCCTGGGCGGCACGCCATGCCGACCTACTGGCGCGCGATTCCCATGACCTGGGCTATCGGCTGGTGGTGGCGCGGGGCTGAAGCCGCTGCGGTCGTTGGCTCCCTGGCCCCGTCAATCGGCCTGCGTGTAGAGCCGCAGCGGGTTGTCGACCAGTATCTTCCGCCGCTGGTCCGCATCCGGTGCCCAGGTGGCAAGCAGGTCCAGCAGGTCACCATCGTTGGGCATGGCCACCGACAGCTTCACATGCGGCCAGTCACTGCCCCAGACGCAACGGTCCGGCCCGGCCGCGATCAGGGCCTGCGCCACGGCGGTCACGTCGGCGAACGGCGGCGCCGGTCGGCGACTGATGCGTTCCGCGCCGGAGATCTTCACCCAGCAGCGGCCATCGGCCAGCCAGCCGAGCAGGCGCTGAAACCCCGGATGATCCATCCCCAGGCCGCAATCCGCGTGGCCCATGTGGTCCACCACCAGGTCGCATGGCAGCGCCGCCAGCGTGTCCCACGGCATGTCGGGGGCGGAGACATCGACCAGCAACTGCATGTGCCAGCCAAGCCGCGACACCTTGCGGGCGAGAAGCTGCATCTGGTCGAAGCCGACACCACCGCCGAACAGCACGTTCACCCGTACCCCCCGGACACCCGCCGCATGCAGGGCATCGAGCTCGGCATCGCTGACACTGCTGTCGAGCACGGCCACCCCCCTGTAGCCGGGGGTCCGGCGCAGCGCGTCGACCATGGCCCGGTTGTCGGTGCCATGCACGCTGACCTGGACAAAGACCCCGCGTTCGATGCCCAGGCGCGCGTGCAGCGCCAGCAGGTCCTGCAGCGGGGCATCCGGCGGGGTATAGCTGCGATCGGCGACATAGCCGTGGCGCCCGTCGATGACGTGGAAATGCGTGTCCCAGGCCCCGGACGGCATGGCGAAGGCCGGTGCATGCGGTGCCGGATCGGGTCCGGGAATGTCGATCACGTAGGTGTCGGCGTCGGTCGGGCTGCGGGTCATGGCGGGTGCCTCTGCGGTCTGGTGGTCGCTGCGATTCAGGCCTGGTCGGAGCCGAGGCGGCGCAGCATCTTCTGCAGCAGTTTGGGGCCGACTTCCGGGCGGCTCCACGGGCAGACGGCGATGCAGATGCCGCAGCCGTAGGTCTGGTTGAAATACGGCACGCAGCGGTCGAAGTCGACGTACCACTTCTCGACGCCGCGCACGGTCTGCTTGGCGTCGGCGATGGCGTCGGGCGGACAGGCCCGGCTGCAGACCTGGCAGTTCCGGCAGAAGTCATCGGCCCCGAAGCGGTCCGGCTCATCCGCCGCCAGGGGCATGTCGGTCAGCACCGCTGCCAGCCGGAAGGAGGAGCCGAAGCGCCGGTTGATGATGGAACCGTGCTTGCCCAGTTCACCCAGCCCCGCCGCGATCGCCGCAGGCACCATGACCAGCGGGCCGCCGACCGGGCCACCATGCGGCACGGCCATGTAGCCCCGTTCCCTGATCCGGTCAGTCACGGCGCGGGCCACGCGGGTGCCGCGATTGTACTGGCGCATCACCTCCACCACCGACGGCGGCTCCGGCGCGGTGGCCAGTTCCGCATGATCCATCTGCACCAGCACGATGATCACGTTGGGCAGGTCGGCACCCGGGCTGTCGGCGTGTTCCGCGTAGATCCATTCCGGACGCATCCGGGCGATCCCGACCGCGTCGGCCTCTGCGCCCAGGGCGAAGGCCTTCACCTCGGCGGCAAACTCCGCGGCGTCGCCCGGTACCGGTTGCGGCGCGACCGGCACGCGCTTCTCGTTGCCCCGCCCACCCAGGCCAGTGCGCATGTCCATGATCTGCGGCACGTCGCGGCGGGTCTTCTCCAGCATCCAGTTCTGCAACCGGCCATGCGCCAGCGTGCGCGGGTCCTGCCAGTAGATCGTGGATGGCGGCCGCACCCGCCCCTCCCCCAACCCGTTGATGACATTGCCTGAAACATCCGGAACCAGGGCCTGCTGTTCGGGGTCTATGGCCGCATCCAGAACCCGGCCGTCATAGGCATGTCCCGTCATTTCCCCGCTTCCCCCCGTGTTCGCCGACATTCCGGCACGGTTCCCCGCACCCGGCCACCCTCACCGGGCCACCCGCCGAAGGATACCCGCATGGGCGACCGGCCAGAAGTTCCAACGCGAAACCGCCTGCTGCCCTAGGCCAGCCAGAGCTTCAGCCGCTCCGCCGCCTCCGCCATGTCCTCGGTCGTTCCGGCGAAGGAAAAGCGCACGTACTGGTGGCCGCGCGGTGGGTCGAAGTCGATCCCCGGTGTTGCCGCGATGCCGGTCTCCGCCAGCATCCGCTTGCAGAAATCCACCGAGTCGTTCGTCAACCGGCTGACGTTGGCATAGATGTAGAAGGCCCCGTCCGCCGGGGCCAGGTCGTCCAGCCCGGCCTTCGGCAGTTCACGCAACAGCAGTTCCCGGTTCCGGCGATAGCGCACCATGTTCGCCTCGATCTCCGCCGTGCAGTCGAAGGCGGCGATCGCGGCATGCTGCGACAGGGCCGGGGGCGAGATGAAGTGGTTCTGCGCCAGGCATTCGACCGACCGGTGCAGGTCTTCGGGCACCACCATCCAGCCCAGCCGCCAGCCGGTCATGGAGAAATACTTGGAGAAGCTGTTGATGATGATCACCCGGTCACTCAGCGCCGCCGCCGTCACCGCCGGGCCGTGATAGGTGATGCCGTGATAGATCTCGTCCACGATCAGGCGCATGTCACGGCGGTCGCAATAGCTGATCAGGTCGCGCATGGATTCGGTATCCAGCATGGTGCCGGTCGGGTTTGCCGGCGTGGCAACCAGCAGCGCATCCAGCGGTCCGTCGATCCGGTCGAGCAGTTCGGGCGTCGGCTGGAACCGGGTTTCCGGCCCCGTCGGCACGCCAACCGCCTCGATATCCAGCGATGTCAGGATGTTGCGATAGGCGGGGTAGCCGGGTTCCGCCAGCGCGATCCGGTCACCGGCATCCATTGTCGCCAGGAAGGACAGCAGGAACGCCCCCGACGAACCGGTGGTGACGGCAATGCGCTCGGCAGCAATGCGGACGCCGTAATAATCCCGGTAATGCCGTGCGATGCGGCCGCGCAGTTCCGGCAAGCCCAGGGCATCGGTATAGCCCAGGCGCTGGCCCTCGGCCGCGGCCACGGCGGCTTTTCGCACGCCCTCCGGGGCCGGCGTGGACGGCTGGCCGACCTCCAGGTGCAGCACGGATTTGCCCTCCGCCTCCCGCGCGGCGGCCGCCTTCATCACTTCCATCACGTAAAAGGGCGGAACCGCACCACGCTTCGACACTTTCATGCCATGTTTTCCTTCAATATCATTGTCTGCTCGAATTTCCGCCGAACCGGCACAACTGGCCCCAGGAGGCCCGATCCTTGTTTCCGCAGCCCGTGTTCCCACAGCCGTCTTCCGGCAAGACCGTGGCGTCGGCACCCGCGCGCCCCGGCAGGACCGTGCGTGCCCGCCTGGCCAGCCGCTTCGTGGCCCTGGTGTCGGCCCTTGCCCTGATGAACCTGTTCTCGGCCCCTGCCCATGCCCAGAACCAGTCGCTCAACCTGGTCCGGGACGCGGAAATAGAGCATATCCTCGCGCTCTACGCCAAGCCGGTGTTCCAGGCTGCCAACCTGGATACCAGGGTGGCGCGGACCTACCTGGTCAATGACCCGTCGCTGAATGCCTTCGTCGCCGGGGGCCAGCGGGTGTTCGTCTTCACCGGGCTGATCCTGCGCACGGAACTGCCGCGACAGCTCGTGGGCGTGCTGGCGCATGAAACCGGCCATATCCGGGGCGGACACCTGTCCCGCACCGCCGATGCCCTCGCCAATGCACAGACCGTTTCCATCATCGCCGCCCTGCTGGGCGGGCTGGCCGCGGTGGCGGCGGGCAACGGCAATGCCGCCGGGGCGCTGATCGCCGGCGGATCGTCGGCGGGAACGCAGCTTTTCCTGTCCTATTCCCGCACCCAGGAATCCGCCGCCGACCAGGCCTCCGTCGTCCTGATGGAAAAGGCCGGCTGGTCCCCGCGCGGCATCGTCGAGTTCCTGCGGGTGCTGGACGAGCAGGATTTCCTTGTCGGTGCCCGGGCGAGCAACAGCTACATGCGGACCCATCCGGTCAGCTTCGAACGTATCGAGGCGCTGGAGACCCGGGTTGCCGCCTCCCCCCTGTACGACAAGGCCGACCCGCCGGAACTGGTCCGCGCCCACAACCTGATGCGCGCCAAGCTGTCCGGCTTCGTGAAGGATCCGAAGGACATCCTGCGCGAATACCCCATGACCGACACCTCGGAGGTCGCGCGCTATGCCCGCGCCGTGGCCCTGATGCGGCTGGCCCGCACCGACCAGGCGCTGGCCGACATCGATGTGCTGATCGCCGACAATCCCGACAATGCCTATTTCGTCGAACTGCGCGGCCAGATCCTGCTGGAGGGTGGCCGCGTCGCGGAATCCCTGCCGCCCTTGCGGGAGGCGCAGGATCGCATCCAGCATGCCGCCGTGACCACGATGCTGACCCAGGCCCTGATCAGCACCAACACGCCGGAGACCGACGCCGAGGCGCAGAAGCTGCTGGAGGAAGTCATTCGCTACGAGAACGACAATGCCGGCGCATGGCGGCAACTGGCGCTGGTGCATGGCCGACAGGGCAACCGCGGCATGTCGCTGCTGGCCGGGGCCGAGCAGTACTTCCACAGCGGCCAGTTCGATTACGCCGAGGAACAGGCATCCCGCGCCCTGACCATCCTGCCCAAGGCGTCCCCCGACTACTACCGCGCGCTCGACATCCAGAACGCGGTCCAGACCATCCGCCGCCGCGCGCGGTGATTTCCCGCGCCCGGTGGCGTCCGCTGCCATCCCTCACAGCGATGTGGCTTGCGGTATGGCCCCCGCGCGGGCAGAACATGGGCAGGAACATGTTCCGGTTCCCAGCGCACCTGTCAGGAGTCCGACCCTTGATCAGAACCCTCATCGCCAGCCTCTTCTGCCTGTTCATGGCACTGCCCGCCCAGGCCGACAGCGACGGCGCCGGTCAAGCGGCACCCCAACAGGACACGGCGGCCATCGAACAGATCGTCCGCGACTACCTGATCCGGCACCCGGAAGTGATCGTGGAGGCGCTGCAGGAAATGCAGCGTCGGGAGAAACTGGCCGAGGCGGAACTGTCGCGCGCCATGATCGCGGCGAACATGACCCGACTGGATGATCCGACGGGTCGCTTCGTGGCCGGCAATCCGGACGGCGACGTCA
>CAJYBQ010000139.1 GCA_913064755.1 uncultured Alphaproteobacteria bacterium | reverse complement strand
GATCTTTGCTTTAGTAGTGCGGGCAGCCCTCAGGACACCATCGACGGATAAATCATGCCCCGCTTCTGCAAGGCCTATGGTCTTACCATAGAGTCGGACATTGCCCTGCCCGAACTGCTCGAGACCCCGGTGGACGGAAGGTCTGCGGACATCACGGTGTCCCGTGGTCACGTGGAGGTACCGGACGCGGCCGAGGCAAGGCAGATATCGCCCTTCGGCTGGGTGGCAGACAATGCCTTCTGGCTCCAGGTGCCGGGCGTTGCCCGTTTTCGGGTGCGCGATGCGTCGGAGATCACCTTTGATCCGGAACCCGGTTCGGATGAGGCATCGATCCGCGTGTTCCTGCTGGGATCGGTTCTGGGCGCGGTTCTGTTCCAGCGCGGTTACCTGCTGCTGCACGGCAACGCGGTCGAGGTGGACGGCGCCTGCGTGGTCTGCATCGGGCCGTCCGGCGCGGGAAAATCCACGCTTGCGGCCGGTTTCCTGCAGCGCGGATACCGGATGCTTGCCGACGACGTGGTGCCGATAGATGCGGATTGTGCGGCCGTTCCGGGCTTTCCCCGGCTGAAGATCTGGCAGGATGCCGCCGAGAAGATGGCCATAGACACGTCGGCGCAGACGCGGGTGCGCCCGGACATGAACAAGTTCAACCTGATGACCCGGGACAACTTCAGCGAAGTGCCCTTGCCCGTGCGCTGGATCTATATTCTCGGCAGCGAGAACCGGGACGGGTTCGACGTTCGCCCGATCCATGGCATGCATCGCTTCGCACCGCTGCGGGAAAACACCTATCGCCGCCGCCTGATGGAAGGCATGGCCCTGCAGCCGGAGCATCTGAAACGCTGCGGCGAACTGGCGTCGAAGGTGCGGCTGGCCCGGTTGGTGCGGCCGAAGGCCGGTTTCGATATCGACGGGCTGGTCGACACCATCCTTGCGGACATCAAGGCCGAGGGCTGACATGGGCGGGATATTCTGGCTGGCGTCCTATCCCAAGTCCGGCAACACCTGGTTCCGTACCTTCCTTCAGAACCTGGCGAGCAACGAAGATACCCCGGCCCATATCAACAAGCTGAATACCGGAAGTATCGCATCCAGCCGGATGTGGATCGATGACGTGATCGGGTTCGACACTTCCGACCTGCGCCAGGACGAGATCGAGAGCCTGCGCCCCCATGTCTATCGCTGGATGTGCCGTGGCGATGGCGTCACCTATCACAAGATTCACGATGCCTACATCAGCACTGCCGAGGGCCACCCGCTGGTGGATGATGTCGCCACGCTTGGCGCCCTCTACATCGTCCGCAATCCGCTGGATGTTGCACCATCCTATGCCAGTCACCGCAACTGCAGCATCGACGACGCCATAAGCTTCATGGGTGATCCGGAGCACGCGCTGGCACGATCGCGAAAGGCGCTGCCCGAGCAGTTGCTGCAGTTCGTCGGAACATGGTCACAGCATGTCAGGAGTTGGGTGGATGCCGAAGGGCTGAACGTGAAGGTCATCCGCTACGAGGACATGCATGCGACGCCGGAGCGGACCTTCGGTTCCGCCGCCGACTTCCTGGGCCTCGAACCGGATACCGGACGACGCAGGCGTGCCATCGAGTTCAGCCGTTTCGATGTCGTTGCGGCGCAGGAGGCGCGCTCGGGGTTCCGGGAGCGACCCCCACATGCGGAGCGGTTCTTCCGCAAGGGCGTCACCGGCGACTGGCGTTCCAGCCTGACGGACGCCCAGGTCGCACGGATCATCGCTGACCACGGGGACGTGATGTCGCGCTTCGGGTATCTGGATGCGGAGATGCAACCTGTCTGAGCCGCGTCAGAGGTCGTTGCGTCCATTGATGTAGCGTACGAAGCGGGCGGTCGTCAGCCCGCGGTTGAGTGCCAGTCTCAGCACCAGTGTCTGCTCATGCGTCACGGTTGATCCATCCACGGGCATGTCCTCCACCGCTCGCTTCAGGCGGTCGAAGTCCAGATACTCCCTGACCAGTGGATCGGACGAGAGCCAATCCAGTTCCTCCAGGATTTCCTGGCGTCGGGGAATGACGTTCGCGATCCAGTCGGCCGCTTGCTGACCGCGCCGATGCTCGTTGCGGACCATCTCCGGCACCTTGCCGGTCAGCATGCGTTTGGCAAGCCAGCGGCTGCGTCCCTTGTTCAGGAACTGCTCGGGAGGGATCGCGAAGCAGAATTCGAGCAGGGGGCGGTAGCTGGTCGGGTCGCGGCTTGGCAGGCCATGCAGCCGCTGCAGGGCGTAGAGGATATCGCCGCCTTCATTGATAGCATCGCCCAGGATGGCGTGGCGATACCCGAGTACGGAACTGGGCATTGTGAAGGAGCCTTCCTGCCCCATCTCGAATGCGCGTGCCACCGCGTCATGCTCACGGGCGAAGTCGGGGTGGAGTGGCGACCAGGTCGGCAGCTCCGTGCTCCACAGGCTGCCGAAGCGTCTTCGCAGGGCGCGCCTTGCGGATGCTGGCAGGAACGGCAGCACGGCCTGCCGCGCGACGCGGTCGAACAGCTTGTGTCGCGGTCCGCCGTACCAGAGTTCCCGCGCCGCGCCATACAGTCGACCGCTGCGGATCATGTCCTGCAACAGGCCATGGCCCGAATAGCTGAACGTTGCATTGCCCATGGTTCCGGTCAGCATCACGTCGGCCCCTGCGTCCCGCGCCGACCGCTGCATCCGGTGCACCCAGGGCAGGTTGGCCGGATGCCGGGGCGATACCAGGGAAGTCTCGAAGATGCCCCTCTGATCGTCGGGGGAATCCTGTCCCGCCGTGTCCACCCAGTGCGGCTCCAACTGCGGGTACATCGCGGCAAGGGCTTCCACGTGAGGGCTTTCGTCAACCAGGGCTGACGGATCAGCCGGCCTCCAGCCAGCTTGCGGCACGGAGGTATAGGACAGCAATGGCTGGTCGGGGCGGGTCAGCATCGTGTAGGCGGCGACGGCCTGGGAATCCAGGCCGCCGGACAGGCTGATGGCCGGGCGCTCGAAGCCGTCCAGTGCCATGGTCACGGCTTCCCGGAACAGGGCGTCGGCGGCTTCCACGTAGTCGCTGTCGCGCTTGAAGCGGACCGGGGGAATGTTCTCGATATCGAAGAAGCGGGTTTCCGTCACACCATCCGGCGTGGCCCAGGCGCGGGTGCCGCGCGGCAGGCGGGCAACGCCCCTGAACCAGCCGCGGCGTTCCTCGCGATAATTGAGGTACAGGGTGTCGGCGATCTTCTGCTCGTCCAGCACCCGCTCGATCTCGCCACTGGCGAAGACGGCCTGCGGATAGCAGGTGACGATCAGCCGTTCCGCGTCGCGCCAGAAATACAGTGCCGGCGACTTGATCGGGCTGCGCGCCATGCGGATGCGCTTGCCATTGGCCTCGATCAGGATCACGGCATATTCGCCCAGCAGCCGCTGGTCCGCGTCTTCCCCCCAGCGGGCGTAGGCCGCCGCATAGAGTGCCGCGTCGCCTTCGTCGGGAATCCCCAGCTCCGCCCGCATGGCGCGGCGGTTCTCGATGAAGCCATACAGCAGCACGGCCGATCCGTCCGGCGTCCGCGCGGGCATCTGCGTCGGCGCCGCATGGCCGTCGCAGAGCAGCGTGCCGTTCAGCAGGTGCGCCCTCGGCGACACGGGGCCGGTCCTGAGCGCAGACGCGAAGGCCGCGGACCGTGAAAGCACCGCATCCGGGTCATGCCAGAGGACGTAAAGGCCAATCATGCGATGTTCCGGTCATCCGAGGGCGTCATCGTGGGGAACCGCGTCCGGTCGCTGGCCGGTGCAGCCCCCGATCGTTGCTGCGCATGCCTTAGACCGAACCACCGTGCGCTTGCAACAGCACTGAACGCCGGACCTGTCGCCGAGAGGTGATTTGCCTGCGGCCCGATGATCGCCTAAGCGGAATGCATGAGGAAATGGGCAAGAACGACCGCGCTGGTCTTCACGATGCTCTGCTTCGTCCTGCCCTTCGTGGCCAAGGGTGCGGAGAAGCGCACGGAGCTGGTGATGTTCGAGCTTGGCACATGCATCTACTGCGCGGTCTGGAACGCCGCCGTGGGCAGCGGTTACGCCGACACGACCGCGGGTGCGCGGGCGCCCCTGCGCCGGGTCGACCTGCGCGGCGACCGGCCGGACGACCTGCGCGCCGTCAAAGGCGTGCGCATGACGCCGACCTTCGTGCTGATGCACCAGGGGGGCGAGGTCGGGCGCATCCACGGCTATGTCGATGCCGCGACGTTCTGGCGGCAATTGCAGAACCTGTTGTGGAAGATTCCGAACTGAGCCGGCGGTCCCGTGTCCCGTTGCCTTCAGGCCCCGTTCACCAGGTCCAGCCAGGCCTGTTCCGTCAGCGTCAGGATGCCGAGTTCCGCCGCCTTCTTCGCCTTCGACCCGGCGCCGGGTCCGGCGACCAGGATGTCCGTCTTCTTCGAGACACTGCCCGATACCCGCGCGCCCAGCGATTCGGCGCGGGCCTTGGCTTCGTCGCGGGTCATGGTTTCCAGCGTGCCGGTGAAGACCACTGTCTTGCCCGCGACGGGGCTGTCCTGCGCCGGGGCCTCGAAGGGTTCCACCTCCCGCAGTTCGCCCAGCAGGTCATCGAGGACGGTGCGATTGTGTTCCTCCGCCATGAACTCCATCAGTTCCGTCACCACGGTCGGGCCGATGCCGTCGATGTTGATCAGGTCCTGGTGCGCCTCGCCCTCCGGATCCTTCACCGCGGCATTCAGGGCGTCGAGCAGGGCAGGCAGGGTGCGATAGGTCGCGGCGAGGGTGCGGGCCGTGGTCTGCCCGACATGGCGGATGCCGAGGGCGAAGAGGAACCGGTCCAGCGCGATGGTGCGGCGTTCGTCGATGGCCTTGAACAGCTTTTCCACCGACGTCTTGCCGAAGCCGTCGCGGGTTTCCAGCTTCAGGTCGTCATTGCGTCGCGGCAGCGTGAAGATCTCGGCAGGGGTGGTGATCTCGCCGGCGGCGAAGAAGGCCTCGATCTGCTTCGCCCCCAGCCCCTCGATATCGAACGCGTTGCGTGACACGAAATGCTTCAGCCGCTCGGTTGCCTGTGCGGCACAGACCAGCCCACCGCTGCAGCGGCGCACCACGTCCAGTTCGCCGCTGGCACGGGTGTCGCGCACGGCGTGGCTGCCACAGACCGGGCAGACGGTCGGGAACACGAAAGGCTCCGTCCCCTCGGGGCGTTTCTCGATGATGACCCCGACGATCTGCGGGATCACGTCACCGGCCCGCTGCAGGGTCACCGTGTCGCCGATCCGCACATCCTTGCGGGCGATCTCGTCCTCGTTGTGCAGGGTGGCGTTGGACACGACGACCCCGCCGACCGTCACAGGTTCCAGCCGGGCCACCGGCGTCAGGGCACCGGTGCGGCCCACCTGGATGTCGATGCCGCGCAGGATCGTGCTGGCCTGCTCCGCCGGGAACTTGTGGGCGATGGCAAAGCGCGGGCTGCGGCTGACGAAGCCCAGCCGGTCCTGCCAGTCCAGCCGGTCGACCTTGTAGACGACCCCGTCGATATCGTGGTCCAGCGTGGCACGGCGGGTCTCGACGTCGCGATAGAACGCCATGATCTCCGCCAGGCTGGTGCAGTTCCGGGTCAGGGGATTGACCGTGAATCCCCATCTGTCCAGCGCCTGCAGCACGCCCGACTGGGTACTGGCGGGCAGGGCGGAGACCTCGCCCCACGAATAGGCGAAGAAGTTCAGCTTGCGCCGTGCCGTGATGCCCGGATCCAGCTGGCGCAGCGAACCGGAGGCGGCGTTGCGCGGGTTGGCATAGGCGGGCTTGTCGGCCGCCATCTGGGCTTCGTTCAGGGCCTGGAAGGCGGGTTTCGACATGTAGACCTCGCCCCGCACCTCGAAGACGTCGGGCACGTCTCCGGGCAGCACGTCGGGGATGTCGTCCAGGGTCCGCAGGTTGCGGGTGACGTCTTCACCCTCCAGCCCGTCGCCCCGGGTTGCGCCCTGCACCAGGCGACCGCGTTCATAGCGCAGGCTGGCAGACAGGCCATCGATCTTCGGCTCGGCACAGATCGCCAGTTCCTCGGCCTCGTCCAGGTTGAGAAAGCGGCGGATGCGCTTCAGGAACTCGGCCACGTCCTCCTCGGAGAACGCATTGCCCAGCGACAGCATGGGCCGGGCGTGGCGCACCTTGGCAAAGCCGGCGGCGGGGGCCGCGCCGACCCGTTGCGTCGGACTGTCGTCGGTCAGCAGTTCCGGGTGCCGGGCCTCCAGCGCCTGCAGTTCCTGAAACCTGGCATCGTAGGCGGCATCGTCCATCAGCGGGCTGCTGGCCGCGTAATAGGCCTTGTTGGCGTCAAGAATTTCAATGGACAGCTTGCTGTGGCGGCTTCGCGTGGCATCATCGGCCGGGACCGTGGCGGGTGCTTCCGTGGCCCTGTCCTTCCCGGCCCTGTCCTCACTGGTCTTGTCGTCTCGTGTCATCTGGCCGGTGCTCCCAGCAGGCGGTCGGCGGCGGCACGGGCCTCCACCGTGACCTCGGCGCCGGACAGCATGCGGGCGATTTCCTCCCGCCGAGCATCACCGTCCAGCGGGTCGACGCGGGTGATGGCGGTCTTGCCCACCTGCTTGGCGATCAGCCACTGGCGATCGGCGCGGGCCGCGACCTGCGGTGAATGGGTGACCACCAGGACCTGGAAGGTCTCCGCCAGCCGGGCCAGTCGTTCGCCCACCGCGTCCGCCGTCGCGCCGCCGACACCGCGGTCCACCTCGTCGAAGATCATGGTGGGGGCGTCACCGGTGGCGGCAAGCACCACCTTCAAGGCCAGCATGAAACGGGAAAGCTCGCCGCCGGAGGCGATCTTGGCGATGGGGCCGGGGCGGGCGCCGGGATTGGTGGCAACCATGAATGCGACCCGGTCCAGCCCCTCAGGTCCCCAGTGTTCCTGCGTCTGCGGCAGGACCTCGGTGATGAAGCGCGCGCCGCCCATGCGCAGCGGTTCCAGTTCGGCTTCCACGGCCGCGTTCAGTCGCGTGGCGGCGGCCTGGCGTTTCGCGCTCAATGTCTCGGCGGCGGCGCGCCAGACGGCGGACAGGGCTTCCGCCTCCGCCTCCAGCGCCGCAAGGTCCTGATCGCCCTTCTCGATGGAGGCCAGCTCGGCCAGCTTCTGTTCCAGCAGTTGGGGCAGCCTGTCGGGATCGACCTGGTGCTTGCGACCGGCGGCACGCAGCGCGAACAGCCGTTCCTCCACCGCGTCGACGTCGTCGGGGTCGGCATCCAGGTCCGCGGCCACGCCCATGATGGCATTGATCGCTTCGTCCAGTTCGACACCGGCGCGGGCCAGCGCATCCATCGCCGGACCCAGCCGGTCACCGGCCTGTTCACGCACCCGGTCCAGGGCGCGTTCCGCGGTGCGCAACTTGGTGGCGACACCGCCGTCCTTTTCCAGCGCCGCCGTGGCGTCATTCACCGCGTCGGCGATCTTTTCCACCTGCATCATGAACCCCCGCCGCTCCGACAGTTCATCCGCTTCGCCCTCTTCCGGGGCCAGTTCCGACAGTTCCTCCACCGTGTGGCGCAGCAGTTCCTCGTCGGCGCGGGCCCGGGCCAGCGCTGCCCGGGCGCCCTTGAGCCTGCGCGCGGTCTGCTGCCAGGCCTCCCATTGCCCGCGCAGGGCCGCGACATCGGTTTCCAGGCCGGCAAAGGCACCCAGGATCGGGCGATGGATGGCGGGTGCCCGCCGGCCGACCCAGCCCCCCCGTCCGTGAATCCCCACCCGGCGGGGACCGGCGCGGGCCCGCCGCG
>CAJYBQ010000138.1 GCA_913064755.1 uncultured Alphaproteobacteria bacterium | reverse complement strand
GGAGGTCAACACGGGCGCGTGCGGGGCCGGCAAGCGGGCCGGGGGCACCGGGACGCGGCATTCCCGGACGACGCTGGGCCAGCGTTTCGAGGGGTCCCGTGTCAACCAGGATGGCCCCGTGAACGGGGGGGGGCGGGACGGTGTTCGCGATTCCCGCACCAAGTTCGGCGGGCTGTTCGGCGAGGGGGAGATCCGGCTTGCCGAACCCTGCGGCCGGGGGGCCGGCGGATTCCTGCTGCTGCCGGGACTGCGGTTCGACTATTTCGCATCGAAGAGCGCCATCGGCAGCGACGTGACGGAAACGGCGATCTCGCCGCGCATCGGTGCCACCTGGCACCCGGTCCCCTGGGCCATGGTGTTCGGCAATGTCGCCAAGGCCTTCCGCGCGCCGAGCTTCGACGAGGCATTCCTCGACGGCGTGCACTTCGAAATTCCGGTTGGCGCCGGCGTCACCAACAGGTTCGTGGCCAACCCGGACCTGAAGTCCCGGCGCCCCACCACCATCGAGGCCGGTTTCGGCCTGGATTTCGAGGACGTGCTGCAGCCCGATGACCAGTTTGCCTTCAAGGCCACCCGGTTCCGGACCTATGCGAAGGACTTCATCGACCTGGAGGTCAACCAGCCCACCCTCTTCGTGGACTGCAACCCCTTCATTCCCGGCAATTGCGATGGCACCACGCAGGCGGTGAACGTGCCGAGGGCGCTGCTGGAAGGCAACGAGATCGAGGCGACGTATGACAGTCGCCGCGCTCGCTTCGCCTTCGGGTTTTCCAACCTGGACGGCGACGACCTGGACAGCGGTGACAAGCTTGGCGTTCTGACCCCGACGCAGGTCACCCTGGACATGACGGCGAAGTTCCCCGAACAGGGCATGATCGCCGGGTTCCGGACCCTGGTCGCGCTGGATTTCGACAAGGTCGACGATGCTGATGACCGGCGTTCCGGTTACGTCGTCCACGACGCCTATTTCGCCTGGCAGCAGCCTGTGGCGAAGGGCGTCGATCTCAGGCTGGACCTTGGCGTGGACAACATCACGGACCGTGCCTACTCCCGGGTCTTCAACGACGCGTTCGAGCCGGGGCGCAACTTCAAGGGACGGGTGGGCGTGACGGCCCGCTGGTAACCGCCCGACTGCGCCTGCCCGGTATCCGCCGGGCAGGCGGTCATGGACAAGGAAACAGAAGACATGCTCTCGCTTTCACGCTGCCTGTTGCTGGCCACCGGCCTGGCCCTCGCCACGACACAATTGTCGCTGGCCGGCGAACCGGCCCGGCGCCTGCTGTCCATCGGTGGCTCGGTGACGGAAATCGTCTTCGCGCTTGGGGCGGAGGATCGCCTGGTTGGCGTGGATTCGACCAGTTTCCACCCCCGCGAAGCACTGGAACTGCCCAACGTCGGCTATCTGCGACAGCTGTCGGCGGAACCGGTGCTGGCCCTTGCCCCCGACCTGATCATCGTGGAGGCCGATGCCGGGCCACCCGCGGCTCTGGATCAATTGCGGGATGCGGGCGTGACCGTGCTTTCGGTATCGGATGATCCGAGCATTGCCGGGGTGCTGTCGAAGATCGAACAGGTCGCAGCCGCGCTCGGCCTGGAAGATAGGGGCGCCGAACTGGCCCGGCAGGTGTCCGATAGCCATCGGCAGGTTTCCGCACAGGTGGCGCGCGCCGAGACCCACCCCAGGGTGATGTTCGTGCTGTCTGCGGGCAAGGGTGCCCCGCTGGTAGCCGGTCGGGGTACATCCGCCACCGCCATCATCGAGATGGCGGGCGGCGTCAACCCGATCGACGGCTTCCCCGATTATCGCCCGATGACACCGGAGGCGGGGGTGAACGCACAGCCCGACGTCATCCTGGTGACCCATCGCACAGTCAACCTGGTGGGCGGAGTCGACAAGTTGAAGGATCTGCCCGGACTGGGCGGAACGCCCGCGGCCGAGAACGGAGCGATCGTGGTGATGGACGGACTGCTGCTGCTCGGTTTCGGGCCGCGTACGCCAGACGCGGTCAGGATGTTGGCGGCCCATCTGCATCCCGGCCTCGATCTCGGTGAATAGGTACTCCAGATCGTGAGCGCCGCAGACCAAAGTTTCGACCTTCTTGCAGCCGAGGGCCGCCGTTCCCAGCGGCACAGGCTCCAGCTCCTTGCCCTCTGGCTGGTGCTGGTCTTCGGCTGCCTGATGTCGGTCTGCACGGGGGCGGTGGGCATCGCGCCGATGCAGGTGCTCGGTGTCCTGCTGCATGACCTGTTCGGCATCGACCTCGGCATCTCGTTCGGGCGACGCGAGGAAACCGTCCTGATGGCGATCCGGCTGCCGCGCCTGGCGCTGGGCCTGATCGTGGGCAGCGCGCTGGGTGTCGCAGGCGCGGTGCTGCAGGGATTGTTCCGCAATCCGCTGGCGGACCCGGCGCTGATCGGTGTCTCCAGCGGTGCCGCCGTTGGTGCCGTGTTGATGATCGTTGTCGGCGCGCCGCTGATCCTGCTGCTGCCACCCTGGCTTGGCGGCTACCTGATTCCGTTTGCGGCATTCACCGGCGGGCTGGTGGTGACGATGCTGGTCTATGCCCTGGCCCAGCGACAGGGGGGCACGGATGTGTCGATCCTGCTGCTGGCAGGCGTGGCGATGAACGCGATCGCGGCGGCCGTTGTCGGGGTGATGATCTTCGTCAGCACTGACCAGGAACTGCGCGATCTGAACTTCTGGCTGCTCGGGTCGCTGGCCGGGGCAACCTGGGACAAGGTGGTGATCGTCCTGCCCGGGGTGGCACTTGCCGTCATCGGGCTGATGACCCTGACCCGTTTCCTCAACGCGATCCTGCTGGGAGAGGAGGCGGCGCAGCACCTGGGCCTGCGCGTCGAAGCCGCCAAGCGGACGGCGGTGCTGCTGGTCGCCCTGGCGACAGGCGGCGCTGTGGCAATGAGCGGGGTCATCGCCTTCGTCGGCCTGATGGTACCGCACATGGTGCGCATGGCGTTCGGTCCCGATCACCGGATGGTGCTGCCGGCCAGTGCGATCATGGGGGCATTCGTCGTTGTCGCCGCCGACCTGATGGCCCGGACCCTTGCCGTGCCCGCAGACCTGCCGATCGGCGTGGTGATGAGCCTGACCGGCGGACCGTTCTTCATCTGGTTGCTCTGTCGCAAGCGGGGGCTGTCGGGATGGACGTGATCCGCGCCAACAACATCAGCGTCATCCGTGGCGGCCGCCGCCTGCTGGATGATGTCACCCTCGGCATGGCCGTGGGCGAGGTCACCGTGATCCTCGGCCCCAATGGCGCAGGCAAGTCGACCTTGTTGCGCTGTCTTTCAGGTTCGCTGGTCCCCGACGCGGGCACGGTGACCCTGGGCGATCAGCCGCTCGCCGACATTCCGATAGCGGAACTGGCAACCCGGCGGGCAGTGCTGGTGCAGGAAATCCGCCTCGGCTTCGCGTTCTCGGTCGTGGAGGTTGTCGGGATGGGCCGGATTCCCCACGCGGGGCGGACGGATCGCAGGCAGAAACTGCAGGCCGTCGGTGCCGCCATGCGGGCGACCGGCATCATGCACATGGCGGAGCGTACCTTCACCACGCTGTCGGGCGGTGAGAAGCAACGTGTGCACCTGGCCCGCACCCTGGCACAGCTCTGGCCGTTCACGGATGGCGCGGTGGAAAAGATGCTCCTGCTGGACGAGCCGACGAACAATCTCGACCTGGCACATCAGCACAGGTTGCTGCAGCACGCGCGGCACCTCGCGTCGGAGGGACTTGCCGTCTGTGCCGTGCTGCATGACCCGAACCTGGCGTCCGGGTACGCGGACCGGGTGGTGATCCTCAAGGACGGCCGGATAGCCGCCTCGGGCTTGCCGCGGGCGGCGCTGGCACCGGAACTGCTTTCGGAAGTCTACGGGATCGAACTGCGGACCATCGGGCATGCGGCACAGGGTGTGCCGTTGACCTTCGCGCGCTGAACCGCCGACGCGGCATTCATCCGCAATCGATAATATTGCGAATGAGAGTCAATTGCATTATTGTCCGAACCCGGGTCGACGCCGGGTTGCGCGGCGACGACATGGTTTTGGGGGCAGGTCATTGCGCAGGTTCATGATGTTGGTGGTAGCGGGTCTGCTCGTCGCCGGGATGCCGATCCAGGCTGCGAAGGCTGCGCCGGGCATGAAACTCGAACTGAACAAGCTGGAGCCGTCGGATGGTGCCTGCCGCGCCTACGTGGTGATCGAGAATGACACCGGCGCGGTCTTCGCGACCTTCAGATACGCCCTTGTCATCTTCGATGGCGAGGGGGTCGTGGCGCGGCGCCTGGCGCTGGAGACGGCACCGCTGCCTGCCGGCAAGACAAGTCTGAAGGTCTTCGACCTGGCCGGGCTGCCCTGCGGGGACATCGGCAGGATACTGGTCAACGATGTTCTCGAATGCGCCGACGCGACCGGTACGCGAACGGATTGCCTGCAGCTGGTGCAGCCGAGCAGCCGCAGCACGACACCCTTGATCCGATAGGTTTCCCAGGCATCGCAATACAGGACAGGTCAGGCCGATGAACGATTTGGATACAATGTCACCCGGTGCGACGGCCATGCAGGTCGAGGGCGCACTCGGCGGATTGCTGGAAACCCTGCAGAGCGGTGGCCCGGTTGTCGGATTGCTCATCGCCATGTCGATCGTCGCGCTTGCCATCGTCCTGGCCAAGCTGTGGCAGTTTCGCGCCCTGCACCTGTCGGCCGCCGCGGTGACCCGTGACGCGGTGACATTGTGGCAGGTCGGCCAGGCCAATGACGCCATCCGCATGCTGGGCGACGCCCGGGGGCCGCTGGCCATTGCCATTTCGCGCGCGATGAACGGCATGCGCCAGGGCATGTCCGGCCACAACGTGCGGGAGGAAGTGACCCGGCATTGTGCCGACGTTCTGGCCGACATGCGCAGCTGGCTGCGACCCCTCGAAGTCATTGCCACGCTGTCGCCGCTGCTGGGATTGTTCGGCACCGTGCTCGGCATGATCGAGGCGTTTCAGCAGCTGGAAGCCGCGGGCAACCAGGTCAATCCGGCGATCCTGTCGGGCGGCATCTGGGAGGCGCTGCTGACCACCGCCGTGGGGCTGGCCGTTGCCATTCCGACGGTCGCCGCGCTGAACTGGCTGGAGCGGCGCGTGGAGCGACTGGCGCACGACATGGACAGCGCCATAACGCGGCTCTTCACCCAGGACCTTCCTTCATTCCGAACCGCGGAGGCCCGCGATGTCGGTGCATTCACCCGGCCAGTCGTCGCTGCTGGTGGCGACTGAGGGCCGACACCGCAGCCTGATCAGCCTGACACCGCTGATCGACGTGGTCTTCATCCTGCTGGTGTTCTTCATGCTCGCGTCGTCGTTCCTCGACTGGCGGTCCGTCAGGCTGGACCCGCCGGCGAAGACCGGTGCCGGCGTGGCGTTGAGCGGTTCCATGCTGGTCGACATTCGCCCGGATGGTCTCCTCAGGCTTTCCGGCGAGGTGCTGTCGCTGGACAGCATCGCCCGACGGCTGGGAGAGGTGGTGCGCCGCAAGCCGGACCAGGTCGTGATCGTGCGACCGGCGGACGGCATTTCCCTGCAGCGGACCATCGATGTGCTCGACAGGCTGTCCGGGGCGGGGGTGACGCAGCTCTCGCTCAACCGCGCGGGGGCGGGGCAATGAGCCGCCTGGCACATGGCCAGCGCCGCCGACCCAGCGATGACGACCGCATCATGCCGTTGATCAACGTGGTCTTCCTGCTGTTGATCTTCTTCATGATCGCCGGGCAACTGACCGCGACCGATCCCTTCCACATCGCACCGCCGAATTCCGCCAGTGACGGGGCGCCGGACGCGGAGGCGGGGTTGTTGCTGATCGGGCGCGATGGACAACTCGCCTACGGAGGCGAGATCCTGGGTGAAGCCGAAGCCTTGCGGCGCATCGCCGATGCCGGTCTGACATCCGTGCGGCTGAAGGCTGACGGGGCCGTCGCCGCGACCACCGTGATCGCCCTGATGGAGCGCTTGCGCGATGCCGGCCTGCGGGATCTGCATCTTCTGACCGTTCCCGAAGCCCTGGCCGAATGAAGCCGCTGAGCCGTCGCCTGGTCGGTACCGCCTTCGCCCTGGCCATGCTGCTGCATGTCGGCCTGGCGCTGGTGTTCTTCTGGCAACCGGCCCCACGCGGCGCGGTGAACCAAGGTGCGGCGGGGTTGGGGGTCGGGCTGGCGGCATCCGGTGCTGCACCCGGCGGTGTCGCCAGTCCCGCGCCGGGCGCTGCCGAGGCAGTGACCGATGCAATGGATGCCGTTGCAACGGCTCGGCCGGAACAGGTTGAGGAAGTGGCCGCGGAGCCGGTGGAAGCGCAAGCGACCACTGTGCCGGACGTGGCGTCTGACCTGGTCCCGGACGAACTGCCGGAAAGGCTGCCGGATGATGTGGCGGAAGCCATCCCGACGGCTGCCCAGCAGGCGGTCGTTGAAACGATTCACCAGGCCGCGCCCATCGAAGTGCTTCCGACACCTTCGGTCGCGCCGACCCCTGTGCTGCCGGTCCCGGCCGAACACGTTCTGGCCACCGTGCCGGAGGTATCGGTCGTCGCCGAGGTGCCGGTCGACGTCGTTGAGCCGCCACGGCCGCCCGAACAGGCGCAGACCCGGCCACCAGCAGCCGTGCCGGTTCGGCAGGCAAGGCCGGTAGCCGCCGTCGCGTCAGTAGAGGCTGCTGTGACGGTCGATGCCTTGCCACCTCCGCTGCCGCCCGTTGCACCGCGTCGGGCGCGCGTGTCTTCGGCCCCCGCCGCGGTGCAGCAGGCGGTTGCGCAGCCTGTCGCGCCGGTCAGGGCCACTGAGCAGGCATTGCTGACGGATGGCGGTGACGCTGCGCCGACGCGCGGCGACGCGGAATCGACCGAGGCCGTGCCTGCTGGTGCCGGGGGCCAATCGGGTGCCAGCCAGGGCGACGGGCGATCCAACGATGTCGGCAGCGAGAGTGGTGGTGGCACGCCCGGACAGCAGGCGGACTATCTGACGCGGCTGTAGGTATGGCTGGAACGGCACAAGGAATATCCCCGCCGGGCGCGACGCCGGGGCCAGCAAGGCACCGCGCTGCTGTTCTTCCGCATGTCGCGCGACGGCACGGTTCTGGAATACCGCATCGAGCAGAGTTCCGGTCACACCCTGCTGGACCAGGAGGTGGAGGCCATGATCGAGCGGGCACAGCCATTGCCTGCCATGCCGGACTTCATGACCCAGGCGCGCCTGGAACTGGTTGTCCCTGTCGATTTCGCCATCCGTTGAAAGAACTTCTTCGCACGCGGGAGCCATCGGTCGCGACGCGGAACTCCGGAGGCAAGGCCCGGCACGGCAGGCGTCGGTCATGGCCGAAGTCGCCATCAAGGCGACAGCATCCAGCAGCGCGGCGACGAGGCAACGGGGGCCGCAAGGTCGCGAACGCCCTGCAGGCGGGGCGCAGCCTGGCCCCCGGAACAGGTCGATCTTCACGTGTTCGGAGAAGGAGTGGCGCGCCGGGGAAGATTCGAACTCCCGACCCCCAGATTCGTAGTCTGGTGCTCTATCCAGCTGAGCTACCGGCGCCGCGCCCGTTGTGCTGTCGTTGCACCGTCGGGCGAGGCGGACGTATAAGGTATGCCTTTCTGCTTGGCAAGCCACCAATTGACGGGTATGCCCCTTGAAACAAAGGCCTTCCTTGTGAGGCCGGTTCGGCTTCGCTAACATCGCCACGCTAACGGCGATCCGAAGTGATTCGGAGCTGGCATCACGGGGCGGCAATGCGGCGTCGGAAGACGCGGTATCTGTCGG
>CAJYBQ010000137.1 GCA_913064755.1 uncultured Alphaproteobacteria bacterium | reverse complement strand
CGACTGGCGTGGAGTAGGCAGAGATGTTCAGCGGGTGTACGGAGTTTGGGAAAGTAGTGTGTCGAAACTCACCAGCGCAGGACGCATGTCGTTGCTGCGCTCAAGGCCAGGGGTGATCGTCGGTCTCGCCCTTGTCGTGGAAGAGCTCGATGTGCTCATCGCCGACGCGGATGTTCATCCGGCTCTCGAACGTCGTGTCGGGCTTCACCCAGGTCCTGGGTCCGAACGGCGGCGGGCCGTCCTTCGCATCGGCGACCTTGCCGCCGCCCGGGCGATTGGCCCCGAACTGGCGGGCGTTGATGTGGCCGTTGTAGCCGCCGGTGCGGATATAGCGGTCGATGCGCGGGCCGACGTTCTCGTGCCCGATGATGCGCGGGCGCGGGTTGCCACTGTCCGCCGCCTCGTCCAGGAACGCCTGGGTGCCGCCGATGTGGTCGACGTGGCCGTGGGTGAAGGCAATGGAATGGACGGGATCCTTCGACCAGCCGCGCAGGGCCTTGATGATCGCCGGGGCGTGCGCCTGCAGGCTGGTGTCGAACAGCACCAGCCCGTCGTCGGTCCGGAAGCTGACGACGTGGCTGAAAGCCTCCACGACCGCGACGCCATCGGCAACTTCGGACAGTTCGCGGGTCACGCGGTTCAGCATCCCCGGTGCCTGTTCGGCACCTTCGTCGATGATGCGAGAGCTCAGATCGATCAGGTCGGCCATGCTGCCTGGTCCTTCAACCCTGTGATGTCTGGTTCGCCCGGAGCGTGGCATTGGCCGCGCTGCGTTCGAACTCGGCCTTGATCATCGCGTGCCGGCCGTCGATCAGCGGGCCCATGTCCGGGTGGGTGAAGATGTAGCGCGCGTCCCGCTGCATGCATTCGATCACCCAGTCGCCCAGCACCTCCGGCGGCATGCCGTTGGCCACCAGGTCGGAGGCGTCGGCCGGAACACCGCCGCTTTCGCCACCCTGCGGGATCACGCGGGGAATCTCCGTGCCCGACGGGCGGTTGATCCCGCCGTTGGCGATGTTCGTCCGCACGAAGCCCGGGCAGAGCACGGACACGCCGATACCTTCCGGTGCCAGCGCCTCGTGCAGGCATTCCGAATACCCGACGACGGCGAACTTCGTGGCGCAATAGGGACCCATGTTCGGGTGCGCCCAATGTCCGGCCATGGACGCGGTATTGATGAAATGACCGCCTTCGCCGTGGGACCGGATCAGCGGCGTGAAGATTTCCACCCCGTGGACGACGCCCATCAGGTTGATGTCGACAATCCAGCGCCAGTCCTCCAGCGGAATGCTGCCGGGCCTGCCGCCGAGGCCGACACCGGCATTGTTCACGACCGCGTGGACCTTGCCGAAGGTTTCGATGGTGGCATCCGCCGCCGCCTGCACCGATGCAGGGTCGCGCACATCGCAGATCACGGTGGCGCTGCCTTCGAGTTCCGACGCCGCCTGCGCCAGACCGTCTGCATCGATGTCGGCCAGCATGACCTTCATGCCCGATTGATGCATCGACCGCGCAATGGCCAGGCCGATACCGCTGGCCGCACCGGTGACGAAGGCAACCTTGCCCGCCAGATCCTGCATGTTCGAGACCTCCCGATCTTCTATCGTTCTCTTGTTTCGCGTTACCGAACCTGACCACAAACCGGCGTGATGGAGAAGGGTGAAACACGGCAAGGCCCGGTCGCGGGGCTTTCGACCTGCCCGCAATCATTCTATGAAAACAGCAGGACCTTGAAGATGGGGAGTGGTGGCAGATGAAACTCAGCGGTCGCATGGCGGAACTGGGAACCGAGACGGCCTTCGAGGTGCTGGCGCGCGCCAACGCGCTCGCCGCCGCGGGAAAGTCGGTGATCAACCTGGGCATCGGCCAGCCCGATTTTCCGACACCGGCGCACATCGTGGAGGCCGGGCGCAAGGCGCTGGCCGATGGCCACCATGGCTACACGCCTGCCAATGGCATTCCCGAACTCCGCGCCGCTGTTGCAGCCGACATTCACCGCCGTCACGGTGCCGACGTGGACCCCGATCACATCGTCTGCGTGCCGGGGGGCAAGGTCACCATGGCCTTCGCGATGCTGATGTTCGGCGAGGCCGGGGCCGAGATCATGTACCCCGATCCCGGATTTCCGATCTATCGCTCCATGATCGAATTCTCCGGCGCGACGGCCGTGCCGATCCGCCTGCATGAAGCCAATGGTTTCAGCTTCTCGGCCGAGGAGGTGCTGGGGCAGATCACGGACCGGACCCGGCTGATCATCCTGAATTCCCCCGCCAACCCGACCGGTGGTGTGGTGCCGCGGGCGGAGATCGACACCCTGGTTGCGGGGCTGGCGCGGTTTCCCGACGTCGCGATCATGTCCGACGAGATCTATTCCTGCATGACCTACGACGGGCTGGATCACGTCACCCTGCTGGACTACCCGTCGATCCGCGACCGGCTGATCGTGCTGGACGGCTGGTCCAAGACCTATGCCATGACCGGCTGGCGGCTGGGCTGGGGGCTCTGGCCCGCGGCGCTGGCCCCGCTGGCCGGCAAGCTGGCCGTGAACACCCATTCCTGCGTCAACGCCGCAACCCAGTTCGCCGGGATTGCCGCGCTGGAAGGACCGCAGGACGCGGTGGGGGAAATGGTGGCCGCATTCGATCAGCGCCGCCAGCGCATGGTTGCCTTGCTGAATGACATGCCCGGCGTGTCCTGCGTCATGCCGAAGGGCGCATTCTATGCGTTCCCCAACATCACCGGCACCGGCATCGACAGCGGAACCCTGCAGGATCGCCTGTTGCAGGAAACCGGCGTGGCGGCCATCGCGGGTACCAGCTTCGGGCGCTTTGGCGAAGGCTACCTGCGGTTCAGTTGCGCCAGTTCCATCGAGAACATCGAGGAAGCCATGGTGCGCATGAAGCGCTGGCTGAGCGAGAACATCGCCTCCGCCTGACCTGGCACAACGGGGCGGCGCGGGACATTTGCGGTCCAGGTCCTGCCCCTGGCGCGTGTTCGGGGCACCGGTCCGGGCGACTACTGATCCCGTGGTGTCCAGTCTGGCGGTCGCGCGTTCCTGCGGTGCAGGCGCAGCGCAAGCCCCAGGGCGACGCCGACGCCGATGGCAACGGTCAGGTCGGCGAGAATCGTCAGGACCAGCGTCAGCAGGATCAGGATACGGTCCGACATCTCGCCCTTCAGGTACTGGCCCCACTTGTCCGGCTCGCTCATGTTCCAGGCGGTGATGATCAACAGGGCCGCCAGCGCCGGTAGGGCCAGGTGACCGGCAAGCGGCGCGGCGATCATCATCAGGAACAGCACGGCCAGCGCATGGACGATGCCCGAAACCGGCGTCTTGCCGCCTGCGCGGACATTCGTCGCGGTTCGGGCAATCGCCCCGGTCGCGGGCAGTCCGCCGAACAGCGCCGACCCGATGTTTGCGGCGCCCTGGGCAAGCAGTTCGGCGTTGGGGCGATAGTTGCCGCTGATCAGTCGGTCGGCGACGATGGCAGAGAGCAGGGATTCGACACCGGCAAGAAAGGCAATGACGAAGGCCGATGGCAGCAGTTCGGTCAGGCGTTCCAGCGTGATCACCGGCAGCACGGGCATGGGCAGGCTGTCGGGCAATGCGCCGAACCGCGACAGGATCGTGTCGACCGGCAGGTCCAGTACCGCCACCGCGATGGATGTGATCGCGACGGCGACGATCAGGCCGGGAAACCTCGGCGCGCACTTCCGCATGGCGATGATGATCGCGGCCGTGGCCAGGCCGACACCCAGGGCGTAGGCGTTGAAGCTGTCGCTGACGGAGATCAGCGCCGATACCTTCGGCAGGAAATCGGCAGGCACGTTTGCCAGGTCCAGCCCCAGCAGGTCCTTCAACTGGCTGGTGGCGATGATGACCGCGATCCCGATCGTGAAGCCGTTGATCACGGCCTCGGGCACATGTGCGACCAGTGCGCCGGCGCGAAGGAAGGCGGCGACAAGCAGGATCACGCCCGCCATCAGCGTGGCCAGCACCAGCCCGTCGAAGCCGTGGGTGGCGATCACGCCGTAGACCACGACGATGAAGGCCCCGGTGGGACCGCCGATCTGTACCCGGCTGCCGCCCAGGACGGGGATCAGGACCACGGCGACCACTGCTGTCACCAGGCCCGTCGCGGGGTTGGCGCCGGACGCGATGGCGATCGCGATCGAGAGCGGCAGCGCAACCATTGCGACCGTCACCCCCGCGATCACGTCGGCCAGGAACAGGTGACGCGTGTAGGTCGGCAGGGTCGTCAGAATCTTGGGTTTCATCGGGGGACAGCGCAGGCTGGGGAAAAGGTCAGGCGAGCACCACGATCAGCGATCTGTGCCTGATCAGTCCAGACGATTTACTGCAACCGCCCCCTGTCCGTGGATCAGACGTCGATGTCCATCCAGACGGGCACGTGATCTGACGGCTTCTCGCCCCAGCCACGGGCCTCCCGCACGATCTCCATGGCCGACGGGGCCTGCGTCAGCGCGGGGGTCACCCAGATGTGGTCGAGGCGGCGGCCCTTGTCCGCGGCGTCCCAGTCCTTGGCGCAATAGCTCCACCAGCTGTAGACCTGTTCACTTTCGGGCACGAACTGGCGCACCACGTCGACGAAATCATGCGCGGCCATCCAGTCGGCCATGCGGGCAACCTCGATGGGCGTGTGGCTGACGACCTTCAGCAGTTTCTTGTGCGACCAGACATCGTTCTCGTGCGGGGCGATGTTCAGGTCGCCCACGACGACGCCCTTGGCGCTGTCCGTCCGGCGGGCCGCGAACCAGGCTGTCACCTCGTCCAGGAAGCGCAGCTTGTGAGCGAACTTCTCGTTCTTCTCCGGATCGGCCTCATCCCCACCGGCGGGCACGTAGAAATTGTGCACCTCGACATCGCCGGGCAGGCGGGTCAGCAGGTGGCGCGTGTCTTCCTTCTCGCACCAGTGCAGCTTCTCGGTGCGGCTGAGGGGCAGGCGCGAAACGGTGGCGACCCCATGGTATCCCTTCTGTCCGAACACTTCCATGTGCGGATAGCCCATTTCCCGAAAGTCCTGGTAGGGGAACTTTCCGTCCTCGCACTTGATCTCCTGCAGGCAGAGCACGTCGGGGCGATAGGTCTGGACGAAGCGGCGCACGATCGGAAGGCGCAGGCGCACCGAATTGATGTTCCAGGTGGCGATACGGATGTTCGGCATTGGGGCAGCCTGTGGTCAGTGATCCGGGAGAGGGCGGAGAATCGATCAGAAGATGTTCAGGGTGGCACCGCTCACGCCCAGCGGCCAGCGCCCGGCTTCGAACAGTCTGAACTTGTGGGCGAAGGCATGTTCCTCGTCCTCGCCCGCGGCCAGCACCAAGGCGGCCAGGTAGGCCGCCTGGGTCGCGGCACCGGCGGCGGCGCGGATCAGGCCTTCGTCATCGATGCCGAAGCGGGACGCGGCCTGTGCGGCAGCCGCATGCACGACGTCGGATGCCTGGCTGGTGACATGGGTCAGGGCGACCAGGACAGCCTGTTCATCACCGACCAGTTCGACGGCCTGCACCGACAGGGCGGCGCGCAACTGTTCCTCCGCCTCCCAACCGGCACCGTTCCAGTCGCGGTTGTTGGCGGCTTCCTCCGCCTCCATCCAGTCGCCGACCTCTGCCGGACCGGCCTCGGGAAAGCCGAGCGCCGACAGGTAGGCATGGGCGGCTTCGGCTTCCTCGGCACTCAGCAGTTCGCCGAGGCGATGGAACCAGGCAACCTGTGGCAGGGTCTGCGCAAACAGGCCCACGGCGCGCAGGGTCGGTGGCAGATCCGCGCCGGAAAAATCCTCATCGGGGTCAAAATCAATCATCCGCCGCTTATAGCGCGGGCGAGGGGGCGAGGCCATCGGCGAACTCGGTGCCCGTCAGGCGCCGGTGAAACGGCCGTCGGTCGCAGCCCTATTGCCGTGTCATCGCGGCCCGCGCCTCCGCCTCCACCTCCGCCTTCCGGTCCCTGGCCGACGCGATCTCGGGCAGCTGGATCACCACCTTGTGGATCGTGCCGGGATAGGCGAACGGGGCCAGGTAGTCGTCGGTGACCGGTGCGTTGGACCGTCCGAAATCCATCCCCGTGGAGGAAATGATTCGCAGCAGCATGGGGATATGTGCGGTGCCGGCCTCGACACCATCGACGGAAAGGGTGGCGGTTGCGGACTGGTCGGCATTGCGGTCCACCTGCACCACGATCTCGTGCGTGCCGGGGGCAAGCCCGGTCGGCATTTCCACCCGGCTGTGTTCGCGGAAGCAGTTGTAGTCGAACACCACCTTGCCCTGGCTGACATACAGCGCGAAGCCGCTGTTGATGGTTCCCCGTGCGATGATCGCCCCATCGCCGCCATCCACCTTGGACCCGCTCGCCGGGTGAACGATGGTCGCCGTGATGGTGAATGACCGGGCCGCACTGGGGCAGGCATCCGACACGATGTGGCTGATCGGCGGATGATAGACATAGCGCCGCCGCGCGGTCGGGGTGCCGGGCAGGCGGGAGGCCCGGAACAGCATGCCTGCGCCCCGGTCGTCCAGCGGCAGCACGCCGTGGCGTTCCGCCTCCACCCACCAGCGGTCGGTCAGTTCCTTCAGCTTCGACGGTTCCCGCTCCGCCAGGTCATCGCATTCGGAAAAATCTTCATCCAGATTGTAAAGTTCCCACTGGTCATCATTGAAATCCTTGCCACGACGATGCCAGGTGACGGCCTTCCAGCCGTCCATCCAGATGCCGCGATGGCCCAGCATCTCCATGTACTGGGCATCGCGGTCGGGCTTGGCGTCAGGGTCGGTCAGGGTGTCCCGCAGGCTGATGCCGGACATGGGAATCTGTTCGACGCCGGCGACCTCGTCGGGCATGCCGACGCCCGCGACATCCAGGATGGTGGCGGCAATGTCGGTGGCATAGGCGAAGGGGCGACGGATCTGTCCCTCCTGCCCCTTCAACCCATCGGGCCAGTGGATGATCAGCGGATCACGGGTGCCGCCACCATGGGTGTTCTGCTTGTACCATTTCAGCGGCGCATTGCCCGCCTGCGCCCAGCCCCAGGGAATGTTGGAGTGGCTGCGCGGCCCGCCGATCAGGTCCAGATGCTTGACTGCTTCGTCAACGTCTTCGTGTAACTGATTGAAATGACGCATTTCGTCGAACACGCCGGTCGACTGACCTTCCTGGCTGGCACCATTGTCCGACATGACGATGATCATCGTGTCATCCAGTCGCCCGATCTCTTCCAGGAAGGCCACCATGCGCCCGATCTGGTGGTCGGTATGGTCCAGCATGCCGGCGAAGGCTTCCTGCAGGCGGTTGGCAAAGGCCTGGTGGTTCGACGGCAGGTCGTCCCATGCCTCGACGCCACGGTTGCGCGGTGCCAGCCTGGTGTTCGACGGGATGATGCCGGAAGCCTTCTGGCGGGAATACCATTCCTCCCGCGCCGCGTCCCAGCCGTCATCGAAGCGGCCACGGTACTTGTCCAGGTAGTCCTGCGGGGCCTGGTGCGGGGAGTGGGTGGCCCCGAAGGCCATGTACATGAAGAAGGGGCGTTCCGGGACCAGGGACGTGGTGCCGCGGACCATGTTCATGGCCCAGTCGACCATGTCCACGTAGCAGTGATAGCACTACTGCGGCGTCGGGGGGGGGGCGCTCAGGTGGTTGTCGCACGCGATCTCCGGACTGCACTCGAACCCCACCCCACGCCTGGAGTCTGAGCACATGTTGGAGCCGGGTGGCAGGGCCAAGTTCGGGGCCGTGCCGCGCACCGGACGCCCACCCCGTGTGTGCGTGCTCGCTGCCCCCGCCTCG
>CAJYBQ010000136.1 GCA_913064755.1 uncultured Alphaproteobacteria bacterium | reverse complement strand
GCGCGGGGCGAGGGCAATGGGTGCGTGGGTGTGGCACATGCAGTGGGGAAGGGGGCGGTGGTAAACGGTGGGCGGGTCAGCGGCACGTGGGTGTGGCGTCAGGGGGCGGGGGTCGAGACCGGCGGTGGCGTGCGGGGTGCGGTGCTTCAGCCAGGCGTCGCGGTGCTGGGTGGCGCGCCGGTTCGATGGCTGCGTGATGTCCATCCGGATCACCAGGCCGGGCGCCGAGGTGGTCGCGGTCGCCATGTCTTCCCCGTTCGTGCCGACATTGCCGATATGGGGGAAGGTGAAGGTGATGATCTGTCCGGCATAGGACGGGTCGGTCAGGATCTCCTGGTACCCGGTGATGGAGGTATTGAAACAGACCTCCCCCACCGTGGTGCCGACCGCGCCGATACCGCGTCCATACAGGATGGTACCATCGGCCAGCGCGAGCGCAGCCGTGGCCAATGGGCCGTCGCCCGGTGTGGGCGTCGGCGTGGCTGTCGTGTTCAGTTCGGTCATTGATCACGGACCTGATGGGCAAGGGGGCAGCATGAGGGCGGGGCACATGGCACGTCTCGCCAGCGCAAAGTTGCCGGAAGATAGTGATTCCAATGAGTTGGGTCAACCCATGGCCTGAAGTAAAACATCCAACAAAATCAATGCGTTGAAGAAAATTGAGAATTTGCCGATTGCGGCATATTGGTCTAGAGTCCGCCGCCTGGTGATTGGGGGTCCCATGATGGTGCGGCAGCGACTGAACGAAGATCTGAAGATGGCGATGCGCGAGAGGGATGCGCGGCGGATGGGAACATTGCGCCTGATCCTTGCCGCGGTGAAGGAGCAGGAGATTTCCGCCCGCGGCAGCGGCGACGAGGCCGAAGTCACCGATGACCAGATCCTGCTGATCATGGCCAAGATGGTGAAACAGCGGCGTGAATCGGTGCGCATGTACGAAGAGGGCGCGCGGGTCGACCTGGCCGAACAGGAACTTGCCGAGATCGCGGTGATCGAGGATTACCTGCCGAAACAGCTGTCGGCGGAAGAGGTCGCGGAGATCGCGGCCAAGGTGAAGCAGGAACTCGGTGCCACCGGCCTGAAGGACATGGGTCGCTGCATGGGGGTCCTGAAGGACCGCTATGCGGGCCGCGTCGACATGGGCCGCGCCAGCCAGACCATGAAGAACCTTCTGACCTGATACCTTGCCGCCTGCGCCCTGGCGCGGTGGCCCCTGCCCGGCACAGGCAACTTCGTCGTGATATTGTGGCGCAGGCAGGGATATGCTGTAACCCACCAACGCCAATGGCCAAGATTTCTCGGGGGAGGAAGATCATGAGCGATCCCAGCAACATGTTTTCGGGCACGAAGGAAGTCGATGAACGCTTCCGCTTCGACGAGGGCGCGCTTGCCGCGTACCTGAAGGAGAACGTCGAAGGCTATTCCGGCGACCTGGTGGTGCGGCAGTTCAAGGGCGGGCAGTCCAACCCGACCTACGCCCTGCGTGCCGGTGGCCGCGAATTCGTGCTGCGCCGGAAACCGCCGGGAAAGCTGCTGCCGTCTGCCCACGCGGTCGACCGTGAATACAAGGTGCTGACGGCGCTTGGCGCCCACACCGACGTACCGGTCGCCAAGACCTGGTGCCTGTGCGAGGACGAGGACGTCATCGGCACGATCTTCTATGTCATGGACCTGGTCGAGGGCCGGGTGATCTGGGACCAGAGCCTGGCCCACATGGACCGCAGCGAACGCGGGGCCTACTACGATGCCATGAACGACGTCATCGCGCGGCTGCATTCGGTCGACTACAAGGCCGTGGGGCTGGAGGATTTCGGGCGTCCCGGCAACTACGTCCTGCGCCAGGTGTCGCGCTGGTCGAAGCAGTACAAGCTGTCCGAGACCGACAAGATCCCGGAGATGGATCGCCTGATGGAATGGCTGCCGGCGAACGTGCCGGAATCGGATTCCACCACCGTCGTGCATGGTGACTATCGCCTCGACAACCTGATGTTCCACCCGACGGAGCCACGCATCGTCGCGGTGCTCGACTGGGAGATTTCCACGCTCGGCGATCCGCTGGCCGACTTTGCCTACCACGTGATGAGCTGGCGGCTGCCGCCAGCCCTGTTCCGGGGCATTGGCGGGCTGGATCTGGCAGCCATGGGCATCCCCGACGAAGACGCCTATGTCTCCGCCTACTGCAAGCGCACCGGCCGCACCGGCATCGACAACTGGGACTATTACCTCGCCTACAACATGTTCCGCATTGCCGCGATCCTGCAGGGCATCGCCGGTCGCGTCCGGGACGGGACCGCCGCCTCCGACCATGCC
Organism: uncultured Alphaproteobacteria bacterium; assembly: GCA_913064755.1. Taxonomy (GTDB): domain Bacteria; phylum Pseudomonadota; class Alphaproteobacteria; order Minwuiales; family Minwuiaceae; genus Minwuia. The sequence goes on along the minus strand of CAJYBQ010000136.1, from coordinate 5,555 downwards.
AAGGAACAGGTTGCCCGCATCCGGCCGCTGGCCGAATGCGCCTGGGTGCAGGCCGAGAAGGTGATGAAGGCCGGCTGAGGCGGCTTTCGCGACGCCCTGTCGCGGCTGCATGTCCGAACGGCATTTCCGACGATGTCGATGCGTCTCCCTCATTGCCATCGGGCAGGGAGGCGCTATCGTCCTCTGCCATGAACAAGCAGACAGAAAATGCCATCGGCATTCTTGAGCAGCTGGTCGGTTTTGACACGACGAGCCGCGATTCGAACATGCCCCTCATCGACTGGGTGGCGGACTATCTTGACGGTCATGGCATCGCGTCCACCAAGGTCACGGACGAGGACGGCGGCAAGGCCAACCTGATCGCCACCATCGGGCCGGAGGGGGACGGCGGCATCGTGCTGTCCGGCCATACCGACGTGGTACCCGTGGACGGCCAGGACTGGCAGACCGACCCCTTCACCCTGACGCGCAAGGCCGACAAGTTGTTCGGGCGCGGATCGTCGGACATGAAGGGCTTCATCGCCTGCGCGCTGGCGGCCATCCCGGACCTCGCGGCCACGCGGCTGACCCGCCCGGTGCACCTGGCGTTTTCCTATGACGAGGAAGTCGGCTGTTTCGGCGTGCACGGCATCGTCGAACACTTCCAGGCCGCCGGGTACCAGCCTGCCATCTGCCTGGTCGGCGAACCGACGATGATGCACGTGGTCAACGCCCACAAGGGCGCGGCGACCTTCACCACCCGCCTGACGGGCAAGGAAGTGCATTCGTCCCAGACCCACCTTGGTGTCAACACGGTGATCTACGGGGCGGAACTGGTCGGTTTCATCGCCGGACTGGCGGAGGAGCGCAAGCAACGCGTCGATCCGACGTTCGAACCGCCCTATACCACCGTCCACGTGGGCATGATGCATGGCGGAACCGCGGTGAACATCGTGCCGCAGGAATGCGAGATCGTCTGGGAGTTCCGCGCCGTTGCCGGTGATGACGGATCCGACATCAAGCAGCGCGTGCAGGCCTTCATCGACGCCGACCTGCTGCCCCGCATGCGTGCCGTGGCACCGGAATCCAGCATCGTCACCGAACCGATCGCGGAGGTTGTCGGCCTGTTCCCCGAGACGGACGGCGCGGCGGAAACCCTGATCAAGCTGCTGGCACAGCGCAACGACGTCGAAACCGTGTCCTACGGCACCGAAGGCGGTGTCTTCCAGCAGATCGGGATTTCCACCGTTGTCTGCGGACCGGGCGATATCGGCGTGGCGCACCAGCCCAACGAATTCGTTGATATCGACCAGATCAGCCAGTGCATGGACCTGATGGACCGCTTGCGCGCACATATTTCAGCCTGATCGGCACGAATCTGCACGAATGGGGAGGAGATCGTTCTGATGGTGGATTTCGAATCGGTGCTGGCGCGGTTCTGCGCAGCGGTTGAGGGAAATGACGGCCCCGGGCTTGCCGCCCTGTTCGCGCCGGACGGCATCTACAACGACTATCTCTACGGTCCGTTCCAGGGTCACGAAGCCATCGCGAAGATGCTGAACAACCATTTCTGGGGCGATGCGAAGGATTTCCGCTGGCAGATGATCGACCCCGTCTGCGATGGCCGCGTCGGCTATGCGCGCTACCTGTTCAGCTTCACCTCGGTCATGCCGGCCTATCCGAACCGGCGGGTCGTGCTGGAGGGGACGTCGATCTTCCACTTCCACCCCGACGGGCTGATCGAGAGCTATCGGGAGACGGCGCACGGTGCGGCGGCCATGTCGCAGCTTGGCGTGGAGCCGGACCGGATGGCGGGCAAGTCACGCAAGTGGGCAGAAGAGTTGCTGTCGCGCGAGGAGACCGCCCCCCACCGCCAGGCCTGACCAAGCACGGCCAGGCCCCCGGCGCGGTTCCCTTTCATGCCCCGGTGTCATCTGTTCGACATCGGAACATGGCATGCAGGTCTGCGCGGTTGCTCTTTTGCAGCGACCCGGTAACATTTTGGGTGTCTGGTCATTCCGATTCAGACAAGCGGCCAGGATCGAAAGGGCCAAGATCGCGGGGAATGGACTTGCCATGTACCTGAGACCCGAGAAATTCCCGGCGCTGGTCCTCAACGCCGACTTCAGGCCCCTGTCCTATTATCCACTGTCGGTCTGGCCCTGGCAGGAAGCGGTGAAGGCGACCTACCTGGACCGCGTCAACATCATCCAGTTCTATGACCGGACGGTATCCAGCCCGTCCCGCGTGATGCAGCTGCCCAGCATCATCGCCCTGAAGGAATATGTCCGGCCGGCGGCCTATCCCGCCTTCACCCGGTTCAACGTCTTCCTGCGTGACCGTTTCCGGTGCCAGTACTGCAGCGCCACGGACGACCTGACGTTCGACCACGTCATCCCGCGCCGTGCCGGTGGCCGCACGACCTGGGAGAACGTGGTCGCCGCCTGCGCGCCATGCAACATCGCCAAGGGCGGGCGCATGCCGGACCGGGCGAAGATGCACCCGCACCGTCCGCCCGTGCGGCCGACGATGCAGGACCTGAACCGCATCGGGCGGAGCTTTCCACCCAATTACCTGCATGACGGCTGGCGCGACTACCTGTATTGGGATTCCGAACTGGAACCCTGAAACCTGTGGTATCAGGGCGGGCACGGACAAATGCCGCGCATCAGGGAGCCCGATGAACCGCAAGACGCTGATCATCATCAACAGGCAGGGTGGCGGTGCCGCCCGCGTCCTGACCAACGCGTTGCATGTCATGCGCGACGGGGGCCTGGCCCTGGACCTGGTGCGCCCGGATCATCCCGACCAGATCCCCGAGATCATCCGCCTGAAGGGGCCCGACGCGGGGCGCATCATCATCGGCGGTGGCGACGGCACCATGCTGCATGCAGCGCAGGCCCTGCTGGATGTCGGGCGCCCCGTCGGCCTGCTGCCGCTGGGAACCGCGAACGATCTCGCCCGCACGCTCGGCATCCCGCCGGACCCGGTGCAGGCGGCGCGGATCATTGTCCGGGGACGCACCCGCAGGATCGACCTGGGCACGGTGAACGGTCGCCCGTTCTTCAATGTCGCCAGCATGGGGTTCAGCGTGAACGTGGCGCGGCACCATTCGGGGGAACGCAAGCGCCGGCTGAAGCTGCTCAGCTATCCCTTGAGCTGGCTGGATGCACAGCGGGACACGAAGCCCTTCCGAATGAAACTGACCGACCGCGACGGCAAGACGAGGTCAAGCAGGACCACCCTGCTGGCCATCGGCAACGGTGTCTATTACGGCGGCGGCATGCGTATCGTGGACGATGCCACGATTGATGACGGCAACCTGGACGTCTATTACGTGCGCCCGCTCGGCGTGCTCGGCATGTTGCGGGTCTTGCCGCTGCTGCGCCTGGGTGCAATACGGCGCAGACGCGACATTCGCAGCCACCGGCTACGCTGGCTGCGGGTGGAGACCAGGCCACCGCAGCAGATCAACGTGGATGGGGAACTGGTGGAACAGACACCGGCGGAATTCTCCATCCTGCCGCAGGCGCTGGAGTTTCACGTTCCCGACCCCACATGGTCGGGAGATACCACGAGGGAAGCCGGATGGACCTGATACGCAATGATGCCGTGGTGGCGTTGAACGAGATCATCGTCGCGGCCCGCACACTGGCCGCGCGGCTGCGACTGGCCGAAGATGCCGCCGCCGATCCTGAAATGGTCGATGCCCTGAACCAGCAGGCGACGCGCATCGACCGGATTGCCGGTCAGCTCGGCAAGCTGGTCCGGGCAGAAGACCCCGATGATTTCCCCGCGGCACCGTCCGACGAGTTCCTGATGATGGATGCCGCCACGATCCGCGTCCGCCTGACGGTTGCCGACGCCGTGGAAGCATTGCGCCGGGAATGGTACACGGACCTTGCCGAGAGCCTGCGCCAGCATTCGTCCGCTGCCCCCGGTGCCGCACAACCCCTGATCCAGACCTTGCAGGAGATGCTGAACGATGACTGAAACAAAGCCCCTGCACGTGATCGGTGGCGGCCTGGCGGGATCGGAAGCGGCCTGGCAGGCAGCCCGGGCCGGTGTGCCGGTCGTCCTGCACGAGATGCGCCCGGTCAGGACCACGGACGCGCACCAGACCGACGGGCTGGCCGAACTCGTCTGTTCCAATTCCTTCCGCTCCGACGACGCGGAACAGAACGCGGTTGGCCTGCTGCATGCCGAGATGCGGCGCGCGGGCTCCGTCATCCTGGCAGCCGCGGATCGCAACCAGGTGCCGGCCGGCGGTGCGCTGGCAGTCGACCGCCATGCCTTCTCCGCCGGCGTGGAGGAGATGATCACGAACGAGCCGCTGATCACCGTCTCCCGGGATGAAGTCGCCGGCCTGCCGCCGGCGGACTGGGACAACGTGATCATCGCGACGGGACCGCTGACCTCCCCCGCGCTGACCGAAGCGATCCTGACCCTGACAGGGGAAGAGCACCTGGCGTTCTTCGACGCCATCGCGCCGATCATCGACCGGGACTCGATCAACTTCGATGTCGCCTGGTTCCAGTCTCGCTATGACAAGGTCGGCCCCGGCGGCGACGGTGCGGATTACATCAACTGCCCGATGGACGAGGGCCAGTACCTCGCCTTCCTGGATGCCCTGATCAACGGCGAGAAGACCGATTTCAAGGAGTGGGAGAAGAACACGCCCTATTTCGAGGGCTGCCTGCCCATCGAGATCATGGCGGCGCGCGGGCCGGAAACCCTGCGCTTCGGCCCCATGAAGCCGGTCGGGCTGACCGATCCGCGCACCGGCCAGAGCCCGCATGCCGTGGTGCAGCTGCGCCAGGACAACAAGCTGGCGACGCTCTACAACATGGTCGGTTTCCAGACCAAGCTGAAGTACGGCGCCCAGACCGAGGTGCTGCGGATGATCCCGGGGCTGGAGAACGCGACGTTCGCCCGGCTTGGCGGCCTGCACCGCAACACCTTCCTCAACAGCCCGCGCCTGCTGGATCAGCAACTGCGGCTGAAGGCACAGCCGAGGCTGCGTTTCGCCGGGCAGATCACCGGCGTCGAAGGCTATGTCGAAAGCGCCGCCATCGGCCTGCTGGCCGGGCGGCTGGCCGCCGCGGAACGGCTGGGTGAAACACTTGCTGCCCCGCCCGTCGAAACCGCGCTTGGCGCGCTGCACGCCCATATCACCGGCGGCGCGGACGCGAAGACCTTCCAGCCGATGAACGTCAACTTCGGCCTGTTCCCGCCGCTGGAGGAACGCTTCCGCGGCCGCGACAAGCACCGCCTGAAACGCAAGGCCCTCAGCGACCGTGCCCTGAGTGCATTCGCCATCTGGCTGGGGGACGTGCCGGCAGCGGCCTGAGGGTCGCCACGGCCTGCACACCCGCAACGTGTCGACCGGTTTCGGTCAGGTAGCAGTAGGCAGGCGGTATGCCCCTGTCGATGGGCCGCCCTAACCCGTTGTCAGGCCACCCCCGACGACCAGGGTCTGGCCGGTGATGTAATCGCTCTCCGGGATGCAGAACAGGTAGACCCCGTTGGCCGCGTCGTCGGCGGTGCCGATCCGCTGCAGCGGGATCAGGCTGGTC
>CAJYBQ010000135.1 GCA_913064755.1 uncultured Alphaproteobacteria bacterium | reverse complement strand
TCAAGGCCACCCTGGTGAATAGGCTTGCGGGTAGAGGCGACCAGGTCGACGACGCACGCGGGTTGGTTGCACACGGGGGCGGCAGCGGCTCCGTGTTCCAGGGACCGAGCTGGCTGCTCTGGCGAACGGTGGCGGATCACCTCGGCCTGACGGCCGATATCCCGTTCCGGGGGGCGGCGGAATGGATGACGGCGGTTGGCCTGGCCGGGCAGGGGGGCAAGGTGCCGGGACAGCTTTCGCTCGGCATGCAGCGTCGGGTCGCGGTCGCCCGTGCGCTGGCGATCCGCCCGCTGATCCTGCTGCTGGACGAGCCCTTTGCCTCGCTGGACCAGGAAACGGCGGCAGAGATGCGCGACCTGCTTGCCGACCTGCTGGCGGAACACCGGACAACGACGCTGATCGTCACCCACGACATGACCGAACTCGCCGGCATGGGCGTGGATGTGCGCCAGTTCAGTCTCTGAAAGGCGCCTCGCAGGCGTCGATGGCCTTGCGGATCCCGTCGACCAGCGTCTTGAAGCCGCCGGTTCCGTCACCTGCTGTTGCCCGTGCATTCGTGCTGCCGAGAGGGTCCACGACATGCACCGACAGTTCCGCATCCTGCGCAATCTGGCGCGCGATCCGTCCGTCCAGCTGGGGTTCGATGAAGACGCAGCGCACCTTGCCGCTGGCCATCCGTTCGCGCAGTTCCTGCATGTGCCGCGCACCGGGGGGAACCTCCGGGTTCAAGGTGATCGAACCCGATGACTGGATGCCCGACCAGTGCTCGAAGTAGTGCAGGGAATCATGGAACACCACGAAGGGCACCGCTTCATGCGCGGCACGCCTTGCCTGCCAATCGGCCTCGAAGCGGGTCGCGGCATCCTGAAGTCCGGCGATCGTCCGCGTCGCGTTTGCACGGTACAGCGCCGCATGCTCCGGGTCGGCGTCGCTCAGCACCTCGGCGATGCGGCGAACCATGGCAATGGCATTGCCGGGGTGCAGCCAGATGTGCGGATCGACGTGTTCCGGCGTATCGCCATCATGTTCGTGCTCGTCTTCATGCTCATGCTCATGCTCATGCTCATGCTCATGCTCGTCAGCATGATCGTCATCATGCCCGCTCTCGTGTTCGGCGTGCGTCTCGTGGTCGTCGTCATGGTCGCCATGATCGTGGTGCTGGTAGTCCTCGTCTTCCCGCAGCGGCAACAGCGTCAGGCCCGGGGTATGGATCAGGTCGATCCTGATTGCGCCGGTGGCCAGGTTCGCCAGGGGGCGATCCAGGAATGCTTCCAGTTGCGGGCCGACCCGGAAGACGACGTCTGCCGCCGCCAGCGCCCGGGCTTCCGATGGCTTCAGCGCGTAGGAATGCGGTGAAGCCCCCGGGGGCAGGATCAGGTCGGGGGTTGCCCCGGGCGAGGCCGGGTCCTGCATGACCGCGCGCGCAAGCGCCTGCACGGGCAGGATGGAGGCACTGACCCGCAGGCCGGACTCCGCAGCCACGGAAGGGGAAGCGGCCATCAGGAACAGCCCGGCAATCACGAACTTGCGCATCAACATTCTCCACACTTCGATGTGTGGCGAACTGTATTCATAATTCGATGCGCGTCAAACTGTTATGTGGGGCCGCGCCGGGATTCCTGTCAGCTGCCCGCGAAATCGTCCCGCAGCGTCCGCTTCAGCACCTTGCCCGTTGCATTGCGCGGCAGGGCCTGGATGAACTCGACACGCTTCGGCACCTTGAATGTCGCCAGGTGTTCACGGCAATGGCTGGTCAATTCATCGGCGGAAAGGCTGGCGCCCTTCTTCAGGACGACCACGGCGCACCCGATTTCCCCCCACTTGTCGTCGGCCAGGCCGATGACGGCGGCTTCCGCGATCTGGTCGAGGCGGTAGATCACGTTCTCCACCTCCGCCGGATAGACGTTCTCGCCACCGGAAATGTACATGTCCTTGGTGCGGTCGACGATGAAGTAGAACCCTTCGGCGTCGCAGCGGGATGCGTCGCCGGTGTTCAGCCAGCCGTCCTTGATGGTGGCCTCGGTCGCTTCCGGACGGTTCCAGTATCCGGGGGTGATGTTCGGACCCTTGCACCAGAGCTCGCCGATCTCCCCCACCGGCAGGTCGTTGCCGTTCTCGTCAACGATCCGGACCTGGTTGTGCAGGGCGGGCTTGCCGGCGGAACCGGGCCGCTTCATGGCGTCACCGGCATCCAGCACCAGCACGGTCGGGCTGGTTTCCGTCATGCCGAAGCCCTGGGCCAGGCCCAGTCCGCGATTGTTCCATATCTCCAGCAGCGGCACCGGTACCGGCGCGCCGCCGACACCCGCGACCACGATGCGCGACAGGTCCGTGTCGTCGAATTCCGGCTGCTGCGCCATGAACTGGTAATTCGCCGGAACGCCGAAGAAATGCGTGATGCCGAATTCCGCGTCGCCCAGCAATGCCAGGCCTGTCTGCGGGTCGAAGGTGCGCATGATCAGCACGGTTCCGCCCGCGTGCAGCACGGGATTGGTGTAGCAGTTCAGTCCGCCGGTGTGGAACAGCGGCAGCACGGTCAGTTGCACGGAATCGGGGGATATCCGGTGTGGCGTGCCAAGATTGACCACGTTCCAGAACGTCATGCCGTGGGTGATGATCGCACCCTTGGGCAGTCCGGTGGTGCCGGACGTGTACATGATGGTCCAGATGTCGTCATGGGTCAGTTCGACCATCGGCGTCAGCTCGCTATGGGCCGCGATGCCCCGCTCGTAGGCGCTGTCACCGCCGTCGCATGTTGTCTCGACAACATGCGCGATGCCGACATTCTCGCCGACCGCCACCGCGGTCTCGGCGAAATCGCTGCCGTGGATCAGCACCTTGGGCGTCGAATCCGACGTGATGAAACTGATTTCAGAGACGGTCAGCCGCCAGTTCAAGGGCACCATGATGGCGCCGAGCTTGGCGCAGGCGAACTGGATTTCCAGCACATCCGTCGTGTTCGGGGCCAGCACCGCAACACGGTCGCCCTTCCCAACGCCGAGATCGCGGGACAGCCAGGTGGCCACCCGCCCGGCGCGCGCATTTGCCTGGATGTAGGTGAAGCGTCGGTCGCTCGCCAGATCGACCAGTGCCAGGTGCTCGCCGCGAAAGATCGCGTGGTGGGCCAGCCAGTCGTAGACCTTGATTTCCATATTCAGTCCTCCCCGATTTGCGAGTTTTCGCGTCGTGGGGGACGAAGTGCAAGCAGTAAGCGACGGCCATGATCCGCAAATTGCGAAACCACGGGGCCGTTTCGTGGCGAATCAGGTGTTCTTGCGCTTGGGCGCTTCGCGGTTGTGCCACCAGATACGCGCCACCCGTGCCTTGCCGCCCGCCGTCAGGCGACATTCGATGATGCCGTCACATTCCACCCGCACACCGGATTCCAGCAGGTCGAACTGTGCCGCCCAGCGGGCAACACCCATGTCGCTGTTGGTGGCCAGCATCCGGTACATGAACACGATGTCGCCCTGGCCCTGCAGGGCCTGCTCCCAATGATCGCGAATGGCGGCTGCGCCTTTGACGGGCGGGCCGAAAGGCGTCTCGAACCAGGATCCGTCCTGGTCGAACAGGCCGACGATATCGTCGGCATTCCCGGCCTGCCAGGCACCGCCGAAGGCCTGCAGCCACTTGTCAAAGACATCCTGCATGGACGGATTGCGGCCACCGACTTCGAAATTGCCATTGGTCTCGGTCATGTTGCCATCTCTCGATTCACTGTCCGGCATTTCCTTGTTCTCGTGCCCGGGCAGGGGGAGCTGCTGCCAACTGTCGGGCCGGTTGGTTGACACTAGGGACAGCAAGAACCGTACCGCAAGCGGCATGTATTCGCCGAAACGGCAATCCGGTATACGACGGGCGTCGCGACCGGATCATTCGCGGCCCAATGCGCCCATCATCTCGCGCCATTCGCGGGCCGACAGGCCACTGCTTTCCTGGCTGACCTGTTCCCCCGCCAGCATCCGGCGCACGATGTCGAGGGCTGTCCGTGACAGGTGCACGCCGCCCAGGCGATATTCCTCGAACGCGTCCGTGGTCAGCGGCACCCAGGCCCGCATCATGTCGATCATCGCGTCCGCGTAGACCCTGATCTCGTATTGCGCATGCGGGTCGGCACGCAGCGACAGGAAGTGCATCAGGTTGTGCAGGTTCGTCTTCCAGTACCACTGGGTATAGAAGTTGAGGGAAAGGTTCATGCGGGCCAGTTCCCGCGCCAGGCCGCTGCGGTCGGCGTCAACGGGATTGCCCTCCGCGTCCTCGTTCAGCATGTGGGCGTAGTGATCATAGACCTGCGTCGAGTCGCTGCGCAGGATATCCAGCACTTCCTGTGCCTCCGCCCCCTGCAGCACCGCGCCGCGTCCCTGGTGGTTGGCCGTTGACTGCGATGCCAGTTGCGCCTGGTCGGGAATGTAGAACTCCCGATCCAGGATCGAATAGCGGGCGGAATATTCGTTCACGTTCGCGGTCCGGTGGCGGATCCACTGCCGAGCCACGAAGATCGGCAGCTTGATGTGGAACTTGATCTCGCACATCTCGAACGGGGTCGTGTGGCGGTGACGCATCAGGTAGCGGATCAGCCCGGCATCCTGGCTGACCTTCCGGGTTCCCCGGCCATAGGAAACCCGCGCGGCCTGCACCACGGCGTTGTCGTCCCCCATGTAGTCGATGACCCGCACGAAACCATGATCCAGGATCGGGACGGCGCGGTAGAGCTGGTCCTCCAGCGCCGTTGCCACGACGCGACGCGTCGGCTGCGTCTCCGCGCGAGACTTCTCGATTTCGTCGATCTGGTCCTGGGTAAGTGGCATCTGCGGGTCTCCGATCGGGTGGGCGCGTGATGATAGGGGCAAAGCGGCGATTCGACAGATTCCGAATTCCTGCGCGCGCACCCTCTAGGAAATTCGTCCGAATTGGCCCATATAGAAGGCGTCGGTTTACCGACTATGGCGATAAACGCTTCACGAAATAGGCGTAACGGACCCGGGGGCAGTGCCCGGCGCCTCCACCAACTCCTCCGTCAGCCCGCCTGGGAACAGGTAGGCAGGTTACGGACGGGAGAGACCCGATGGGGGCGAAACAGGATCGACGTGCGTAGTAAAGGTGTGGTTTTCGCCCGGCATGGTACCACCGTATCGGACCAAATTTACAGGTGCCAATGATAATGAAATGGCCCTCGCTGCTTAAGTTTTCTTAGGCAAGCGCGGCTCGGGGGGCGCCGGGCAACAGAAGCCCCCCACCCATATCCAGGCCGCCATGCCCTGAATGAGGGTTCGGCAGTGCCTGAACCGTGTTACATGCCCAATATTGATCGACACCGGGTCACGTGAACCCGGTATGTCATCGGAGGGAACGATGAAATATGCCGAGATGGTCGAAGACGCCCTGCGGGGTGTTGTTCGCCGCGCCCTGCAGGCGGCCTTTACGGACGGCCTGCATGGCAATCACCATTTCTACATCACGTTCCTGACCCGGTTTCCGGGCACGGAGCTGCCCGATCACCTGCTGGAGCGCTACGAGCACGACATGACCATCGTGCTGCAGCATCAGTATTGGGACCTGAAGGTGGAGGAGACCTATTTCGAGGTGTCCCTGAGCTTCAACAAGCTGCCCACCCGCATCCATGTGCCCTATGCCGCCGTGACGTCCTTCGCAGACCCGAGCGTCCAGTTCGGCCTGCAGTTCGAGCCCCAGATGGACGAGATCGCCGACGCTGACCACGCGGTCCCCGGCAGCCAGGCCGTCGCCAGGTTACCGGCCGCGGATGACGCGTCGGAGGACAAGGAAACCGATGCCACCACCGAAGCCGAGGACGAAGCCGTCGCGCCCGAGAAGGCCGGCGAGGTCGTGTCCCTGGATGCTTTCCGGAAAAAGAGCTGAACCGACATTCCCGACCCGCGCTTGCCCGCCGTCATCATGACAGGGCGGGCTGCTGCTGCGTGGCGCAGTGTATGCCGCCACCGGTTTCCCCGATCGCATCGACGTTCAGGGTAACCACTTCGCGATCGGGATAGAGGCGCTCCAGCGTGCGTCTGGCCTCGGCATCCGTATCGCGGTCGCCGAACCGTGCCGCGATGACCGCCCCGTTGCAGACGTAGTAGTTCACGTAGGACGCGACGAAGTCCGGTGCCGTCACCCGCGTGTCCCATGGATCGGGGATGACGATCACTTCCAGCGGTCGCCCCTCGGCGTCCCGGGCGTTCTTCAGGATGTCATGGGTCTCGAACGCGGCCACGGAGATCGGGTCCGCCGGATCGGCGCGTTCGGGAAGCTGGATCAGCACCTTGCCTGGGCCGACGAAGCGGGCCAGCGCGTCGATGTGAAAGTCGGTGATGTCCAGGTTCTTCACGCCCGGCGCCCAGATCATGCGCTTCCCGCCCAGGGCCGCAAGCAAGCGCCGTTCGATCTCGTCCAGCGGTTCCCGGTTCCGGTTTTCATGCGCCCAGCAACTCGCGTGCGCCAGGAGGGTGCCATGGCCATCCGTTTCCACCCCGCCGCCTTCACCGACCAGCCCGCTGTCGATCAGGGGGATCTGCAGTCGTTCAGCCAGGCGGGCAGCGACCTGGCCGTCGTTGCGATGTGTCTGGCGATTGCCCCAGCCGTTGAAGTTGAACGACAAAGCCGCCAGGCGGCTGCCGGACGTATCGTGATCATCGCGCCGCAGGAACACCGGCCCGGCGTCGCGGCACCACAGGTCGTCGGGGGGAATGTCCCAGATCTCGACCCCGGCGCTCAACATTCGGCGGGCCGTGTGCTGGAACGACCTGTCCATCAGCATCACCACGGGTTCGAAGGCGGCGATCGCATTGGCGATATCGGCAATCGACTGCTGCAGCATCCGCAGGAACTCCGGGTCGGGATGGACCACCCTGTTGACCGGCCACTGCATGAATGTGCGGGCATGTGGTTCCGCTTCGTCCGGCATCTTGAAACCGGTCGCGCGCGCCAGCGGCAAAGGGGTCATGCGCGGCTCCCCGGCTCTTGCGCCCGTCGCCAGCAATGCCGGGGCCGCACACGACATGCCGAGCAATGCCAGGGTCTTTCGTCGTTCGGGGTCGGCCCGTTTCACAAGACATGTCCCAAAATGCACCGTCACTCGCGTTTCAAATGCCCGGTGACGGCGAAATGCGATGCCGTTCATCGCCGGTCGGGCGGAAAACACCGCAACAAGGGTTAATCACCCGGCAGTTCTACCATCATTCACATGCCACGGGGATAGATGCGGTGCGCGCTAATGCCGTGACGGGACTTCTGAATCTCGGTTCAGTCCCGCGGGGAGCCTGGTTAACGCATGCGCATGTGTGCATTGACACACGAATCTGGCCTGTTGCTTGCTGGTATCAACGCAGCCGCAAGGCTCCCGGCGGCCCGGGCAGCGTTCAGGATCCCCGACCCCCCAATCCTGCTGCCCGGGTCGCCGTGGTATTTATTCCCCATTTGTGATGCCTTTGCTTCCCTTGTGCCCCTGTGACTGGGATGATCGCTCAGGCTCAGGTGCTGCCTACAGGAGAACAAGCATGCGTTTCACTGCCCTCACACTCTCGGTTGTCCTTCTCGCCATGCCCGCGTCGGCGGATGGTCTGTTCGGCAAGGCGAAGGACCTGCTTGGCGGTGCCAAGAGCAGCCTGCCATCGCTGGGCGGTTCGTCGTCTGCCGGTTCGGCCCTGGGCGTCGACGAGGTCGGTCGCGGCCTCAAGGAAGCGCTGAGTATCGGCAGCGCCCGCGTGATCGACCAGGTCCGTGCCCTCGGCGGTTGCGAAAGTGCTGGTGCCCTCCACATCCCGCCGCCGGCAAACCTGGCGCGGGCGCAGAGGGTCCTGAACCGCACGGGCAGTCCGACCCACCCCGCCCAACGGCAAACGCGCACGAC